>NZ_QUCG01000062.1:0-19983 GCF_003473645.1 Prevotella sp. AM23-5
TTGGATTTCGGTTTTCCGATTTCCCCCACCCCTAATTTTTCGAGAAGTGTTAATGAAGTTAAATATTAAAATAATATAGATATGACATTAGAAGAAGCAAAGAAGATATTGGAGAAAGAGTTTGCAGTGATTGATCTTCACAAGTCAACAGAGCCATTTGAGTTTGACGATAGCAACTGGTTTGGGTATGAGAAGCCTTCTGTGCTTGAAGCTTTCCGTGTTTTATCCAAGGAAGGTTATTATATAACCATTAGCGGACATGATTACGATATGCGTAAGAAACGTTTGGAGAAGGAGTACGAAGAGAATACCAAGGCTCCCGGTTCTGCTGAGAACAGCATCAAAGGCGATTTATCTGGAAATAAATCCATTGAACATTGCGGCGAGCCTATTCCTGGTTCTCCTTTGAGCGCAGTAGAAGGCATAAAGTTGAAGTGGAAAGATAACCAAAATACAAGTGAAAACCCTGCCCTTGCAGAATCAGCCTCCCAGTTTAACGATGCCTTGTTGGATGAGCAGGCAAAGAATATTGCAGAGCTTACTAAGGAGAATGAGCGCCTGGAGAGAGTCAGCAAGACAATGACAGACGAATTCAATGAGCTTTACTACAGGATGATTACCAAGAGCGACAAGATTGAGGCTTTGGGCAAGGAGATTGCCCGACTCAACAAGATCATCCACAAGAAGAACTTGAAGATTGAGGAGTTGGGGAAGGAAAGTTCCAGACACCTAGAAGGAAAGATGAAGATGTTCGGCGAGAGTTTTGATTTGGAACAGGAGTTAAAGGATAAGAACGCAGTTTTGGCTGACGTTGCAGAGGAACTTCGTCTTTCCAAGATTCGTGAGAAGAATCTGACCGAGTTATGCCAGAAGTACGTGAAGGCGAATGAGGAGTTGAAGGAGAAGCTTGCCAATAAGGTTGTTGACAAGATTGATGCTCAGGCTTTGAAGAGTGCCGAGAGTGCTCTCGCTTGGAAGGAGAAGGTGATTGCAAGGAAGAATATGGCGCTTGCCTACTATGAGAAGAAGATTGCAGAGAAGGACGAGGTGATTGCCGACTTGGGCAAGGAGTTGAAGGTTCAGAAAGGCTTGGTAAACCATATTAGTAAGAAATATGATGGTGCCAAGATTAATCTTAATCTTCGCATGAAGGAATGCGAGAAGTTGAAAGAGGCGTTGGAGGAGAAGACCAAGCTGGTTGAGATTGTCCGTAATGGCTCTAAGGAGTATTGTGACTATGGCGTGGCAGCAAACGAATTTATCAAGGAGCTTGCTCATCTATATGTTCTTGCTGACAAGAATGGTAACATTAATGTTGAAATGCTTGAACGCTGTAAGAACTATCAGACTTATGGTTTTCCTGCTAATTGCAATAGAGAGACCAAGAAGGAGATCAATGATATTGCTAGAGGAAAGACCAAGGTAGTTGGGGTTGATATTGCAGAGGAAGGTGAAGACCATTCTGGTGTAATCGTTCTATGCGGTAAGGATTTTATTGATGCAATAAAGAAAATGAAGTAAGATATGCCAGTAAATAATCAGAATCCACAGCAGCAGAAAAGGGTACCTGTTTCCATTAATGGGTATCCTCAGGCTGTACATGATATGATGAGGGCTAAGTACCCTGATTATGATCAGGTGATGGGATTGGGGAACCAGACTATGCAGGGTGGTCCTAGTGGGCAGATTCCAGCGGTTGCTCCCCAACCTATGAATGTGAACGTGTTTCAGCAGAATGGAGGTGTTAGTGGGAAACTGGAGGCTCCTGCTGTTCAGACTCAACAGGCAGATCTTACCCCTAGTACCCCTGCACCAGCACCAGAATATGGAACTGACGGAGTACAGTTTACCAATCCCGCACAGACCCAGCAGAATGACTTGTCAGCCCTTTCTTCCGCATTGAACGGTTCAGACGCCCAGCAGAGACAGGTTCCAGAGTTCCAGGCAGACCCTTCCCAGAGGGATGGCGGTTTCTTCGGGTGGCTGGGCAAGCTGATTCCCAAGAGCCGACCGGGTATGCGTGAGGGTGAGACTCCTGATGAGTATGACCGCCGAATCACCACCAACAGAGAGCGTATTGCGGCATTCGGCGATGCCATACGTCACATGGGCAACATCGTGAATACTTCCAAGGGGGCGCCTTTGCAGGTATTCAACGACCCAACTACCATGATGGAAGAAGCTTACCAGAAGCGCAAGACAAAGAGAGAGAAACAAGCTGCCCTTGATGCGGATGCAGCCTATAAGCAGGCAAATCTTGACCTAAAGAGTGCTGCCGCCAGAGCAGATCAGGCTTACAAGCTGTATCTGGCTGGGCTTCGTGGTGATAACGCCCAGCTTGCAAAGGATAAGTTTGAGTACCGAAAGGGCAAGGACGCAGCTGCCACCAAGTATAAGCAGGAGAAGGACCAGCGAGACTTCGAGTACAAGCAGGGACGTGACAGGGCAAAGGATGAGCAGACCAACAGAAGACTGAATATTTCACAGTATAACGCTACCCATAAGGGAAGCGGACGTGGACGATCAGGCGGCGGTGGAGGCTCTTCTGCCAAATACGTAACTTGGGATGCAGAAGGAAAACCTCATTACGCATCCAACAAGACCATGTATGAAGCAAATGAAGCCTACTACAATGGAAATACTTCTGGCAATTCATCTACTTCAAGCAGCAAGGAAGTGTTCAACAAGGACGGTTCTACTACTAGAACCACCAACAGACAAGGCGGTTCCTCTGTTGCACAGAGAGCAGGAGCACAGAGAAGACAGAGGGAAGAAGCCAGAAAGAAGGCAGCGAAGCCTGCCGGCAAGTCGAAGAATGGCTATAAGAATACAAAGAAACTTGGTTTATAAACATTAATATATAATATATGGCTGGAGATAAATTTGACCAACTTTACAACGCCTTGAAAGCCGATGGCGCAGTTTCAGGAACTAGAGAACATTTCAGACAGTTCGTGTATGCGCCTGGCAAGCAGGGCTATCATAACAGAAAGCAGCTCTATGATGCGCTTCACGCCGATGGTGCTGTTTCCAGTAAATCGTATGAGGAGTTTGCGCAGCGACTCGGACTTCACGCAGTAAATCCGAAACCTCAGCAGCAGAAGCCAGTTCAGCCTGTCAAGAAGCTGACGATGAAGCAGAGAGCGCAGGAAGTCGCAGCTCAGTATCAGAAGTCAAGGCAGCAGAAGGCTCAGCAGCCTAGAACGGCTACTACTTCTGGTACAGACTACATGCAGAACTGGCAGTTGATGCACATGCGCAACGATCAGATGAACCCGATGCAGCAGGCTCAGGCTAGTAATGCGCGCGCACGCATGCAGAGAGCACAGGAACAGGCTGCACGTCAGGAACAGCAGAGAGCTACCCCTATCAGCAGAAGCAGAATAACCCCTACTGCCAAGAACTTCAATGAGACAATGCAGCAGCTTTCTACTCCAGAGGCTAGACAGGCTAGAGGTAAGCAGCAGCGTATAGACGATGCCAGAGCATTCGCCCAGTATGAGGTTGAGGGTAACAAGTTCGTAAGAAATGACGGACAGACCGAAGGTATTTTGGGTAATGATCTGCTCAAACTGGTAGATTCTTCCATGAATGAGGCGCAGGAGTTGACACGTCAGCAGTATCAGCAGAACCTTGACAAGATGGGCGGTATCTATGCGCCTCAGTCGGTAAAGGAACAGGCTTTCCGTGATGCTCAGACTCAGGAGCAGGTGAACCGTCAGAACGTTCTGATGAACAATCTCAGCAAGAAAATCGGCGAGATTTATTCGCAGAAGGGAATGCAGCGCCATATTGCCGAGAGTGCCGAAAGATTGAATATGGGTGTGGAGGAATATGTTGACAAGTACGTTACTCCAGAGATTATGAACTATGCTCAGAAGGCTCTGACGATGCGCAACCAGGAGGAAATCATGCCTCATGGTGCGCTTGACTATATTGCCAAGAACCTCAGCAACTCTATTATCGGTATGGTGTTGGCTCCTTCCGTGATGTCTAGAGATACAAGACAGAGATTGCAGGAAGGTATTGCTATCGCTGATGGTGATGCGGAAATTCAGAAGGTTGCCGGTCACAAGGATGAAACCTACCGCTCAGGAATCGGTACGAGATTCGCTTCTACAGCCGTCAATATGGCTGCTGACTCTGGTCCGCTCGCCGTAATCGGTGCAGGTGCGAGTGCTGCCGTGAATGCAGGAACCCGAGTTCTGACAAACGGACTGGTGAAGGCTGGCATGATGAAGGCAGCGCAGAGACTTACCGCACAGCAGATGGCTTTCAAGGTTGCCAATATGACTACGGCACAGAAGATCATGTCGGGATTGGGCACTAGGACGGCAACAAGTTCGCTGAATCTTGCAGGATATTCGGGCGTTACTGCCGCATTGAGTCAGGCTTCTACTGGCGATGATACTTCTTTGCAGGCTATCGGCGAGGCAGGTCTGAAAGGCGCAGGGCACGGTGCGGTTACTGGCGCCATGTTTGGTGTATCGGGTGCGGTGATGGCTCCATGGGTATCAAAGTTCGGTATAACCGGCTTGGAGAAGAGTACTGGAGAGCGATTGTTGCATGGCGCACAGAAGTTTGGTGCTACGGCTGCTGGTCTCGGCGTTGAGGCTGGAACCATGATGGTTGCCGACAACGTGACTGGTGACAAGGATATTTCCTTCGGCACTTGGCTGGAAGATGTTGTGATGGTTGGCGCTTTCAAGGCTGGCGAGCCTAGCAACTTCGTGAAGATGGGCAATATCCTGCATCATCTTACCCATAATAGTGGTGGTAATTTCGTGATTGGCAAGAATGCCAACGGCTCCCCTATCGCCGTGGATATTCGTCTGACTCCTGACGAGAAGAATGAATTGATTTCTTCTGCATCGGGGAAGAATCTGATGGATGCTTTCGTGAAGGTGGACCGTGCATCGAAGACAGCTCCAAGAGACCCGAAGTACAAAACGGCATACACGGATTTCATGAACGACCCAGACGTATCTCAGAGTACCAAGGAAAAGGTGAATGCAGCAATGGGACTGTTCAATACCACAAGGGGCAGAAGCTACCGCAGCGTGAACGATGTGAAGAATAAGCAGGTTCTGGAATACACCAAGAACGGAACGCTCCTTACACGCACCTCTTATAAGAATGCCGATGAGCGCAGAGCTATTCTTTACAAGCAGAAGCTTTATCGTGACAACGATGATATGATGTCGCTGATGGGCTACGCAAGGATGAAAGATATGCAGTTCATAGATGATGATGGAACTGTCACTAATCTAGCGTTTAGATTCCTTAAAGAAAACGGATATGACGAGAATAAGGATATTACAGACCCGAATAATGCCCGACTGATTAATGAATTGCGCAACCAGAAGAGTGCGCTCTATCTTGACTGGGAAAAGTATGCGGACAAAAACGGTTTGCTTGGCTACCTCAGATCAGAAAGCAAAGGTTATACTAATAACTTCATGGCTTCTATCAAAGAACTTCTTGGTAAAGAAGGAAGCATTGTTATTGATATTGACAAAATCATGCGCAAGGACCCAATGAAGCGTACCGATGAGGAGAACAGAATCTTCTATCATGTGAAGAGAGCACTCGAAGATGAGCTTTTCCCTAGCTGGAGACCACACGCAGACCAGTCTGCCAGCCAAGGTAAGACGGTTGCCGAGGAGCATAGTCTGGGAACAGATAACCCTGAAGGCGGTGTCGTGGTGGATGAATTGCGCAATCTCCATAATGCAGAACAGGCAGTTGATGAAGCGATGGAGAGCAATGACGTTTTCAAACAGACATTCGAGAAATTGCACCAGCAGGGCTTGACACCGGCACAGATTTACGATGCACTCATTCAGAATGGATTGACCCAAGAAGAGTTGACCCCACTTGCCCAATATATTAATGCGAACGCTAGAGTGCAGGGTATGCAGCAGGCTACTGCTGATGCCATCGAGGAAAACGTGAAGAGCTTTGTTTCTGATTGGAGCTATCACGGAACATTGAACGGTCAGCCAATGAATGGCGAACAGGCTTTGTACGTGCAAGACAGCAACGGAAGAACACTTCTTGTTGGTTCGGGTGATGTTGCATTCGACCAGACTACTGGCAAGGCGAAGGAAGGTAGCGGTGATATGCTTGTCTGCTTCGACCCTAACACCAAGGAAATGGTCTATGTGAAGGCAGATGAGGTTACTCTGTTCCAGAATCAGCCTATCGACCAGTTTGAAGCTGAGTATCGTCAGAGATTGCAGATGAAGAACTCTGAGCCTTACAATCAGGCGGCACAGGAGCAGGCGATGCAGGATGCTGCCAAGGCGCAGCAGGAGCAGGAGGCACCACAAGATAATACCACAAAATCGGAAGATAGTACCACAAAAGAGGGTGATTTAACAAAAGATAATACCACTTTAACAAAAGTTGATACCACATCGGGCAAAGATAATACCACAAATGAGGACTTAGTACAACAAGAGCAGCCTCAGCCTAGCAGAAAGTTTGCAGATGGTTCCGATGTTCCTATGGCTACGGATAGCAAGGGAAGACCTACACCTGACTATGAGAAAATGACTCCAGAGCAGAGTGCTGAGATTCTTGCTGAGGACTTCGGGGAGAATGCTGAAAAGGTAGTGGACGGACAGATTCAGAAAGCAGAGAAGGCTTTGAAGGATGCCGAGAAAATGAAGGTGGACTATACCGCCGAGCCTAACGACATCATGGAGCAGGAGGCTTTGAAGAGCCAGACCATTGAAGCTGCCAAGCAGCAGTTGGACCACGCCCAGAACATCAAGAAGGCTATGACTGCCAAGAAGGTTGCGGAGACTGTGGGTAAGACAGAACAGACAGAGGGCGCACATGAAGCTGGCAGCGTGGCTGCACAGAAGTTTGTGAATGCACCTAGACTTGTAGGCAACAAGCGCACAAGAATGCTGCCTGACGGAGAGACAAAGATTAAGGGACACTATGAGATTGTGCCGGCTGAAAGTCTTACTCCTTCTCACGATGTGAACAATGGCTATAAGAAATCTGAGGGATTCCCTACCGATGCTGAGGGCAGAACCGTGAATGACCGTGATTATGAGCACGACAAGGCGGCTCAGCAGAATACGGATCAGATTGCCAGGAAGTATAACGGTATGGCGATCGAGCAGGTGCCAGTGGTATCTGACGAGGGTATCGTTTATGATGGCAATGGAAGAACCATGGCAGGACAGAAGGCGGCAAAGGACGGCACGGATGGCGAATACATCAACGACCTTCTGGAGAATGCCGAGAACTTCGGCTTTACTAGAGAACAGATTGAGCAGAGCGGAATCGAGCATCCACGTCTGGTATTGGTGACCGATGAGAGATTGCCGTACGATACGGCTACCTTCTCCAAATTCAACAGAAACGAGAAGAAGACACAGAGCAATACCGAACAGGCGGTAGCCAAGGCTAAGACCTTGACTTCTGACGAAGTAGGTGCTATCGTAGCCGAGATTGAGGGAAATGGTTCTCTTGATGCATTCTTTAACAATTCCAAGGCAATAAATGACTTGGTAAAGACGTTAGTAGATAAAGGCATCATCGGACAGAACGAAGTGGCACAGATGATGGATAGCCCTGAGCGACTTTCAGCACAAGGCAGGGAGTATGTGAAGAACCTTCTTCTGGGTTCCATCTTCAAGCCTGAGACTATCAGAATGCTGGGCATCGACTCTACGGTGAAGAATAAGGCTATCAACGCTATCCGTTCGGTAATGGACAACATGAAGCTGGGCGAGTTCTCTCTTCGTGATGAGATTGATCAGGCTATCCAGTTGCTCTATGAGGCAAGACAGGGCGGCAATAAGGTTGATACCTTGCTGAGAACATCAGAAATGTTTGGTGAGGATGCGGCTAAGCGTTACTCTTCTATCTCTCAGATGATGGCTTTAGCCTTGGAGGGCAAGGTTGCGGATTTCAGGGATTTGCTTGATGAATACAACCGCATCGCTGCATCCAGAAACACTGGCGAGGGCAGTATCTTTGAGGCTGCTCCTACCAAGGAAGAGTTAGTTAACGAGTATTTGAACTTTAAAAAATGGCAAGATTATGGCACAGGACGTTCAGAAAATGAAGGAGGCAATGATGTTTCAGGCGTTGAAGAACCTCAACAAGAAGCATCAGGAGGAAATGAACCAGCAGAAGCAGAGCGACCAAGAGTAGAAGAGGCTGACGACTTAGAAAACAAGGAACTCGAAAGTCGTATTGAAGTGACGGACGAGGAAACCGAGACTCCATCAAAGAATGGTCCTATCATGAAGCAGAAGATTCTGATTGATGGAGACAAGGAAGTGATGAAGGTTGATGAGCCTAACAAGAAGGGCGAGTACACTGGGTCTTACTATGAGTATGATGGCAAGAAGTTTGGCGACCTGAATGAGGTTACTGAGTATATTGACAGCAAGAATGAAGAAGGTCCTCTCCCACTCCTTCCAAAGGAAGAGAACCCAGACCCTCAGTTTAACCCGATTGAGGCAGCTGCAGCAGAGTTCAAGAAGGAGCATCCTTTGACCGAGGATGAGATTATGAAGGCAGACGTGGACGATTTATCCAAGGATATGGCTCTTGACTATCTGAACGGAGAAGTGACAGACGATTTGCACCGTGCTATCTACGAAAGCATCTATGCTAAACGCAAGGGATTGAAGGCTGAACCAAAGGTTGAGACTCCTAAAGCTGAACCATCCGCTGACCCTATGGAGGGTATCAAGAATGCGGCAGAAGGATTCGAAAAAGAGAAGAAAGCTAAAGCAGAGACTGAAAAGAAGCCTCAGCAGGCGGCTGACGATGCAGCAGTAGCGGCTTCCAGCAAGAAGGTTAATGACCTTTGGAATATGCTCAAGAATGCCGGCAAGGATGAAATATCTGCTTCGTTCATCGGTCTTAACTCAAGGCAACTGGAAGTGTTACCTAAGCTGGTGAGTGCCATGGCAGAGAATGCTTACCTGAGAATCAAGAGGGGCATGCACAATCTTGAAGACGTGGTGAAGGAAATGCGCAAGGAGTTTGCTCCTGCTGCTAAGGTTTTCAAGAAGGAAGACGTGGATGCTATCTATGAGCAGATGATGAATATCCGCTATCGTGATGGCGAGCAGCGCATGAGCTTGAAGGAGTGGGCTGACTACTACGAGAAGACTTCTCCTAAGCATCAGGAGAATCTGGTGGGTGATTCTAAGACTGCCGAGGATAGAAAGCTGGCAGAGAAGAAGTTTATTGATACCGTGAACATAAAGTTGGGTTTCAAGCATAAGTTTAACGGTATTGTTGAGCTGAGACAAATCGCTGAGAAAGTTGGCTTGAAGGATATTAAGGACACAGACTTGCAGGAGCTTGCTGAAACAGCTATTGTTAAGCGAGCAAGAGGTATCGCTTCTTCTGAATCAACCAACGATGCCGTGAAGTTTGAACGTATCAAGACGCTCTATGAGAATCAGCCTAGCCTCAACCAGCGTGATTCTGAGCGAGTGATGAAGCAGCAGTATTCTACCCCTGCCCCTTACGCTTTCCTTGCGGATATGTATGTAAAGGGAAATGGTAAAGTGATAGAGAGTGCTCTGGAACCAAGTGCCGGAAACGGTATGCTTACCATCGGCTTGCCAATGGATAAGGTGCATGTGAACGATATTGATGCCCAGCGATTGGCGAACCTGAGAAGACAGGGCTTCAAGAATGTGACCAGTCAGGACGGAACCCAGCCTTTTGCAGACAAGAACATTGACGTGGTGGTAACAAATCCACCATTTGGTAGTGCTACCCCTAAGGAGTATGACGGCTACAAGATTTCTTCTTTGGAAGGACAGATGGCTATCAATGCCCTGGAGAGCATGAAGGACGATGGTCGTGCTGCTATTATCATTGGCGGTAAGACGGAATACGCCAAGAACGGAAGTCTGAATCCGAAAGATAAGGCTTTCCTTGGTTATCTCTATAGCCACTATAATGTGGAGGACGTGATTAACGTGGATGGTGGTCTCTATGCAAAGCAGGGAACCAGCTACCCAACACGTATTATTTTGATAAACGGAAGACGCTTGAATGAGAATGCCTTTCCACCAGTAAAGGATAAGGCTAGAGCAGAGACCGTGAAAGATTATGATGAACTTTATAAACGAATTGAAGATGATATACTACGAGGTGAACGGATGGATTCTTCCATCGGAGGAGAAACAAGAAGTACTCAATCAGAACTTGATCAACAAGGCTCTGCTGGTACTTCTAAAGAGGGAGTACGAACAGGCGAACGAGGAGGAAGCGAACCAGATGGTAAGCGAGGGTCTGACGTATCTGACACATCTTCCGTATCAGGAACCCATGATGACTTGGAGAATCAACGAGGAACCGAGCCAAGAGAAGATGGAAGACTTTCTGATGGAGATACTGGAGCAGACGGAACAAGGGCAGAGCCTTCTCAGAGCGAAGGAACAACCTCTGAAACCAACGGACAGCGAGGAGCTGGATCAGGAGGAGCTGGACGGAATGACACTCAGCCAAGTACTGATGAATCTGCCAGCACCGGGAGCGGAAGCGGACCACGGGGACAATTACAGCGGGTGGACAAATCCGTACGTGGACTAAGTACAGAGAAAGTTACCTATACCCCAAAGAGTGGAAACCCTTTCACTCTGAAAGCCGTGATGCCTGCCGACCAGCAGGAAGCGGTAAACAAGAATCTTGAAAAGCTGGGCGATGCCGACCAGTTCCTGGTTGATGAACTTGGCTATAATGACAAGGACGATTTGTATTCTCATCTTGCAGCGGAGCAAGTTGACTCAGTAGCTCTTGCCTTGCAGCAGGCAAAGAAGGGCAACGCCTTCATCATCGGCGACATGACCGGTATCGGTAAGGGAAGACAGGCTGCTTCGCTTATCAGATACGCCAAGAAGCAGGGGCAGGTGCCAGTGTATTTTACCAAGACAGCAGGATTGCTGAGCGATGTTTATCGTGACTTGGTGGATATTGGTAGCCCAGAATTGAGACCATTTGTATTCGGTAGTGCCAAGGAAGCTGCCATTACCGACTCAGACGGAAATGTAGTATTCGCCCTGCCATCGAAGAGTGAGGTGAAGCGAGTGCTTGACTACATCGAAAAGAACGGCAAGCTGCCAGAGGAATACGACTACGTATTGACTACCTACAGTCAGGTAAGCAATGGTGTTTACGAGTTTGATGAGAATGGTGCCAGAAAAGAGAAAAAGCTTGCGAAGGGTAAGACATTCGGCGCTGCTGCCCTTAGCGGACAAAGAAGACGTGATGCCATCGAGAAACTGATGGATAATGCTTACCTTATCCTTGATGAAAGTCACACGGCTGGTGGCAATAGCGGTCAGGGAAACTATTTCCAGCACATTATTCAGAAGGCAAAGAACGTTACCTTCTTCTCGGCTACCTTTGCCAAGAGACCGGACAATATGCCTATCTACGCTTTGCGTACTGCCATGAATGAGGGCGGTATGAAAGCATCCGATTTGATTGATGCGGTGAAGCGTGGCGGTGCTACCTTGCAGGAGATTATGAGCCAGACGTTGACCCAATGCGGTCAGATGATTCGCCGTGAGCGAGATATGACTGGCGTGACCATCGACTGGAAGGCGATTGATGATCCTGAGCGAGTGCAGGAACAGCGAGAACAGTATGATAGTATCATCGGCTTGTTTAATGATATTATCAATTTCCAAAAGAAATATGTTTCAGGCTACGTTGACAAGCGCAACGAAGAGTTGGCTGAAATACAATCTACTATCGGTATCAAGAAGGGTACTGCTGCCCTGGGTATCAAGAACCAGCCATTTGCAAGCAAGGCGTTCAACACCGTTCAGCAGGTACTTCTCTCCCTGAAAGCAAAGTCTGCTGCAGAACGTGCCATCGACTACTTGAAGCAGGGCATGAAGCCTGTGATTGCGTTGAACAATACCAACGAATCGCAGACTGGCAACCTTGCGCTTGGCGAGGAAATGGACGCACCTGACTTGGGTACATCTTTGAAGAAGGGTCTGGAGGGTACACTTCGCTATACTCAGAAGGATGCAAAGGATAATAGTGAAAGCGGCTACATCAAGCTTTCTGATTTGGGTGAAGAGGCAGTTGAGGCTTATCACGAACTGGAAAAGAAGATTGAGCAGACAAGTACCGGTCTTTCACTCTCCCCTATTGATGTTATCAAGAACGAGCTGCAGAAGGCAGGTTATAAGGTTGGCGAGCTGACCGGTAGGCAGACCGAGTTCGTGTATAACGAGAACGGTACTGTTACCAAGATAAAGCGTGCTGATACCGACAAGAAGAAACTCGCACGTGATTTTAATGACGGCAAGATTGATGCGCTTATTCTGAACAAGAGTGCTGCCACTGGTATCTCTCTGCATGCTTCGAGCAAGTATAAGGACCAGAAGAAACGTGTGATGATCGTAGCGCAGCAGCAGCTTGATGTGAATGATGAGGTTCAGATGCGTGGACGTATCGACCGAACCGGTCAGGTGGCTAGAGGCGCATACGAGTATGTGGTTTCTCTGATTCCTGCCGAGCAGCGATTGTTGATGATGTTCAAGGCTAAGTTGAAGTCGCTTGATGCCAACACTACTTCTTCTCAGAAGAGTAAGTTCAACGAAATGGAAGTTGCCGATATTACCAATAAATATGGCGATAAGGTAGTCCGTGAATATATGGCAGAGCATCTTGACCTTTATTCCCGAATGGCAGACCCATTCGGATGGGAAAAGAGCCTTGGAGAAGATTTGTCACGCATCGACCCACAGAGACTTGTAGCCGATGGCGGTGGTGTCGGTGATGGCGAGGCTGGTGCCGATGCAAGCAAGTTACTGGGACGTATGGCTTTGCTGAGAGTAAACGAGCAGGAGAAGATGTTACAGGAGATTGGTGAGCTTTATGCCAACGAGATTCAGCGTCTCAACGAAATGGGCGAGAACGATCTGGAGATTACCGAGCTGCCATTGAAGGCTAAGACTATCCGCAAGGAAGTTTGGAAGCAGGGTGCAGAGCCAGGCGGCGATAATGCCTTTGCCGACAATACCTATATAGAAAAGGTGAACATGGCTATCTTGAAGAAACCTATGAAGGCTTCTGAGGTGAAGGCTTCGCAGGAAGGCTTGACTGGCGGCAAGACTTGGGAGGAGTACAAGACCGAGAAGAAGACTGCCGTGAAGGAGTACTTCGACCAGAAGATTGCGGACGAGGCTCAGAGGTATGAGGAGCGTGCGGTGAAGGTTGCTACCAAGGCTAAGGAGAAGTATATCAAGGATGCTAAGAAGGGTCAGAAGGATTCGGGGATGAGCGATGAGCAGATTGAGAAGATGGCTGGCTATCAGTATGATAACATCTACAAGCAGGAGAAAGATAAGCTGAACGATGTGGTGAAGAACCTGAAAGCTAAGGCTGAAATGTTTGACCGAGTGCTTGATACCTTCGATACTAACAGCGCTTTCGTTCTGCCTGCAGATATGAACAATCCTAACGAGTTGAGCGGATTCGGCAATAGTTACGGAAGGCTCATCGACATAAAGATTACGGATAACTTCTCGCCTAACGCCTCTTCTGTATCTTTTGCCACCTTGGATGGTAGAAGAAAGATTACCTTCCCTATCGCTGGCAAGGTGGGTGTAGGCGATAACAAGGCAGATGTTATCAGTGCCATTGATAACATGACTAAGCAGGCTGCTGGCATGGGAGACAGTCATCTCAGAGTATTGAATCAAAAGTTTGATAACTGGGATAGACTGACTAGCAATGAGAGCCGCAAGAATGGCTATATCGTGACCGGCAACCTGATGCAGGCTTTGGTTGACAGTAAGGATCAGGGCTTGGGCGGTCAGCTGGTGAAATATACTACTGATACTGGCGAGGTGAAGACTGGTATCTTGATGCCGGACCACTTCGACCCTAAGGGCTTGACTACGGATGCGCCTATCAACAGCGTGGCTGATAAGTTTGAACTTTCATCATGGCACGGCGGTATTGACGAGGTTACTTCATCGGATGGTGAAGTGAAGGTGAAGCGCATAGACAACAATCGTGGCAACTACTACGAACTTCGTGTACCGAAGAGCAAGGCAAAGGGCGGCAAATACTTCTTGGATAAAGACTTGCTGAAACTGGTTAATGGCAATAACTTCGAGACAAGAGGTAACAATATGCTTGCCGAGTTCAAGCCTGAGCAGTTGAAGCCAGTACTGGACCGTCTGTCTAAGATGGGCGTGAAGGTGCAGGAGGAGCGCAAGGCTTCTGAGGATGAAGGTACCCACTTCCGTGAGGACCGAGGCTTGCAGTATTCTAAAACAGATACAAAAGATGTTAAGAAAGGTAGAATCATTCCCGAAGATGTAGATAAAACCGTATCTTCGCAGATTGAAAAGAGATTCGATGATGAGGTTGAAAGACTTTATGGGGATTCACCAGAAAAGCCTAACATAGAGAAAGAGGCTAATAAATATGCTGAAATACAGTATATTGATACTTTTAAATATGACGAAAAAGGAAATCCTGTCAAAAAGTATGAAGGCTTAAACTCTATCATCGACTCTTTGGATAGTAAACTTAAAGATATAGAACAGAAATATGGATTCAACAGAAAAACTGATTTCAACGAAATCAAAAGAGCTATTGGCACCGAAGCAGCCGAAGGAAATGACTCCAGAGGAACGGATGAAGTTTCGCAAGGGGTTAGTGTGCGAATATCCAGCGGAAAAGGGGTACTCTCAGATTACCAAAAAACGGCACTCTCTTTGGCAGCTGCTCAAAGAGCTAAAGAATATCTTCTCGAAAGATTCAATAATATCCGATTAAAGTATGGTCTCGAAGAAGGAGATTGGGCTAGTAAAGAACAGGTTGAAAGGATTTTTAACGATTACAACAGTGATACTGATGTTAAAAAGATTTTTGACCGCATTGAAGGCATCGTTGATGTTCTTGGAACAAAGTTGAAAGGTGAAGCTTATAAAAAGGTCTATACTGAGGGATATTATTATCATCCAAAGAACTATATATTGATAGATACAGACTACTTATCTTCCATTCAGTTCAGCAAACAAGAACTTGCTTCTACAATCTGCCACGAAATGTTGCACGTTGTGACATCGGACATTATCAACCTTTATCGAAAGGGCTATGGTGACTTACTGAATGAACGCCAAAGAAAGGCGGCAAAAGAGGTGGTTGATCTGTACGGTAAAATTAACTCTTACTTTGAGAGACATTTTGATGGAGCAAAGCCTTATGCGCTTACAAATCCTGCAGAAATGATAACAGAACTAGCAAACCCTGCATGGAGAAGAATCGCAGCACAGATGCCTGCCGCAAAGGGATGGTTCAGAAGCTTTATTGCAGCCGTTAGAAATATGCTTGGTTTCCCTCCAAAGGTTAGTGCGCTTGACAGACTGGACAAAGCTTTAGAGAACGTAATCAGGAATCTTGATTATGGTGTATTCCAAAAGGGAGCAGAACTTAACGATGAGATTGTTAACAAAAAGGTAACTGACCCTGAGGAGCAGGAACGTCTTAATAAGGAGAAGACTTTTAGCTACCCTACTTCATCGGTTGAGAGTCATGTGGAAAAGGTGGCTCAGAAGACTGGCGGCAAAGTGAAGATGGTTTCATCGGTTGATGAAATCACCAACAAGACGGCTAAGGATGCTATTGAGGAAGGCAGAAAGATTACCGGTTGGTATGACGAGAAGACTGGCGAGGTGCATCTTTACATGCCTAATATCCACGATAAATATACTGCCGAGAAGACCATCTGGCATGAGGTGGTTGGGCACAAGGGGATGAGAGAGTTGTTTGGTGATGAACGATTCGACAAGTTCCTTCGTGATGTATGGTACGACTTGGATAAGCCTGAGAATGCGGCTTTGAAGAAGCTGGTGGATGAGGAGAGAAAGTACAATCCTCTGAATATCTACAATGCTATTGAGGAAGGTATCGCCCGACTCGCCGAGGATGGCAAGGGTGAAGCTGGTTTCTGGAATGGTATCAAGAATAAGGTATCTGATTTCCTTCATGAAATCGGTTATCGTATTGCCCCTAATACTAAAGATGTGAAGTACCTGCTCTGGTTGAGCAAGAACTTGCAGAAAAATCCGAATGATCCTTATTGGAAGATGAGAGCCGAGGCGGTGAAATACCGTCTCGACCATGAGCGTATGCCTGCTGTTGTAGCGCACGATGGTATGTTCTACGGCAACGATGGCAAGGTTAGCAGTATGGAAAATCTTACCAAGAGCGAGTGGGATGAGGCTACAGACGGACAGATTCACTTCCGCACTACCCCATCAGCCGGCACGGCACTCGATAGATACCACCGTTCGCTAGATGAGCACGGCTATATGTTCACCGAGAGCTATATGGACAGTATGCTTTCATTGAAGAAACTGATGAATGCGATTGTGCCAGACAAGAAGATTGAGGATATTGCCTCTTCCGAGAATCCTTATATACTGCAGAACACCATGCAGGGTGCGATGAGTGATGCGGCTCAGATGTTTGAGCGCAACGTAATGAAGCCTCTGGATAAGGCGATGGCTGACGTACTGGATGCCTTCGATGGCAAGAAGGATGATGAGAAGATCAGAAACTTCAATCTCTATATGATTACCAAACACGGCTTGGAGCGAAACAGAGAGTTCTTTGTTCGTGACTTCCTCAAACAGATGAGAATGGATGAACAGAAGAAGCAGGATGCCGACTTCCTGGAAAACAGTTATTATAGCGACAAGGAGTATCTTGACAACGAGTTGAAGGCTGGCAACATCGACCTGAAGGAGTACTACAGACAGTTGGACGAGAGTATCAGAAATCACTTTGATGCTGACTTCGAGGCTGGCGAACACGACTATTCGGGTATGCACGCCATTCAGGAAGTGGCGAAATCTTCTGACCCATACGATGATGCAGAAGCTATCCAGAGCGTGATGGATTCGGAAGCGAAGATGGAGAGCATCAAGAAGGGAACCGTGAAGGACTATTGGAATAAGGTGAAGGCTGCTACCCAGTATTCGATTGACAGCGACTACAAGAACGGCATCATCAGCAAGGAATTGCACGGTCATGTATCTAATATGTTCAACTGGTATGTGCCTTTGAGAAAGTATGATGAAGCTACGGCGGAAGACACCTACGGCTACATTACCGAGCAGGGCGACCCGAAGAGCTATATCGGAAGCACCATCATGAGAGCAAGAGGACACAAGTATCTGAGTGAGACAAACGTACTGGCGCAGATAGGTGCGATGGGAAACAGAGCCATCAAGAACGGCGGTATGAACGCTATCCGTCAGGCTTTCGCAAGATTCGCGCGAAATAATTCGGGCAACAATCTGATTACCGAAACAAGCGTATGGTATGAGAAGGACCCAGTGGTGAACATCGTCTATGAGCGCTACCCTGATATTCCAGAGGGCGCTACGGCTGACGAAATCAACCAGATTGTTTCAGACTTCAACAAGGATATGAAGATGAAGGAATCGCAGGGCTTGGCATACAAGGTGTATCGCAGAGACAAGATTGGCTATAAGTTCCAGAGAGCAGAGAATAAATCGCAGCACATCGTGGACGTGAAGATTGCCGGAAGGACCCATACCTTTATTATTAATGGAAATCCTAGAGCAGCGCAGGCTCTGAATGGGTTGCTGGAGAACTCGGGAGCCAAGGGAATCATGAAACCATTGAGTTCTATCTCAAGAATGATGGCGCAGTTGTGTACATCTTACAACCCTGAGTTCGTGATGCGAAACATCATGCGTGATGCGGAGTTTGCATCGAGCAACGTGACTTCCAAGGAAGGTGCTAGATATGGTGCGCTCTGGGCGAAGTATTATGCGCAGTTGGGCTTTTATAAGGGTGCTTCCACTATCAGCTTCAAGGATTTGAGCGGAACTACAGGCTTGGGCTTGTTTGCCAAGTATCGTAACGGAACACTTGATACTTCTGACAAGGTTCAGCGATATTTCAAGGAGTTCATGGAGAACGGCGGCGAAACTGGTTGGGTTCAGATTAAGAACATGCAGGACTGGACTAAGGAGTACAAGAAAGATGTGAAGAGCGAAAGAAGCAAGATTGACAAGGGCGGTGCTGCCCTTCGTGACTTCTTCTTCGGAAATCTGGCGAACATCAACGAGGTGGCTGAGAATATCGCCCGATTCGCAACCTACTGTGCGAGCCGAGACAGTAACCGCTCTATCATCCGTTCGGTCTATGATGCGAAGGAGGTATCTACCAACTTCAACCGACATGGTAGCGGTGATGCCATCAAGAGTTTCAAGAACGGAGAAATGACTGGCGGCAAGGCGGCTGCAAGATGGGCTTACGGATTTACGGCTAGCTATCTCAGACATTGTTCTATGTTCTTTAATGCCGGTATTCAGAGCACCAATCTGCTGGTGAAGAACTTGAAGAATCATCCTGTGGGTACATCTATCAATATGCTTGCCATTCCTTTTGCTCTCGGTGCGTTGGCTGCACTTGGTAACAATGTGCTGATTGCGAGTGAGGACGAGAAGGACAGAAAGGGAGTGAAGGACCCATACGGCGAGCTGCCAGACTACGTGAGAAGAAACAATCTCTGTATCTACAAGGGCGGTGGCGAGTTCGTAACGATTCCGCTTGCCATTGAGTTGAGAGCCTTCTATGGTCTGGGCGACTTGGCGGCAGGATTGACCTTCTCGCCAAACGTGAGCGGACAGAAGAATCCTGCCTTGGATGCCGTGGGCTGTATGTCGCAGCTTGTGCCGGTAATGGACTATCTCGGCAACTCTTCGGCTGGCAAGGAGCCATTGAATGAAACCATCAAGGCTATCTCTCCTTCTGCCCTATCTCCTTTCGTGGAATGGGAGTTGAATACCGACTGGAAGGGTGCGCCGATTGAAAGACGTGGTGACTGGAATGAAAATTCCCCTGCTTGGCAGAGAGCCTACAAGGGCACGCCTGACGGATATATGGCTGTAAATAAATGGGTGAATGCCCAGACCAACGATGTATCCAAGGGTAATGAGGATATGCTGGGCAACAGTTTCCTGGATATGGTAACGAACCCTAGTATGCTGAATCACTACATCGGTGGTATAGGTGGTGGTGCCGCTACCTTTACAGAGCGAGCTATCGGTGTTATCAAGCACGGAAGCGACACAGAAACCAAGGATATTCCTTTCCTTCGCTCTCTTCTTTATACGCCAAGTGAGCAGAGCAGCTTGCAGCGAACAAAGAGCAAGTGGTATAACTACAAGGACGAAATGGAGAAGACTATGGCAAACGTGGACCGCCTGAAATCGAAGAACGTTCCGCTGGATAAGAGAATTACGAATATCGGTGAGTATTATCAATTCCAGAACTCCAAGGAGGCTGCCAAGGTGAGAGTAATCGAGCTGGCAGAGAAACAGATGAAGCGCTGGAAGAAGATGAGGGATAAGGCGAGCGATACCGAGAGCATCAACTTCGCCAATCAGAATATAGATAGGATCATGATGGATGCGGTTGATGAACTGGATAGATTGGAATAATATAAAAAAGGAGTGGGCTTATTGCTCACTCCTTATTTTTCTCCTTTGGTTAATTTGATGGCATCTGACTCATAGAAACATCTAGAACAGAAGCAATCAACATAAGGAGTATAGGTATAGTAATGTACTTCGTTTACACTATATCCTTTTTTAATTAATGGGCATGAACCATTCGAATGAATGGTTTGCTTGTGATTAGGTAAATCCCTTTCTATGTAAACGTAATCTCCTAACCTAGTTGGCATAAAATAATATACAACAACTAGTACCATTCCAAAGGCTAGAAAGGCTAATAAACGTATATGCAGCCTTCTTATTTTCTGAGCGAAGTGCATATCATACATTTCTTTTTTAGAAACTATTGCACCGTTTGTTTTACCTACTGTACATATACGATACAATGACAGACAGGCAAAAATAAATAGGACTGCAAATATAATAACAATACTCTGTTAATTCTTATGTAATC
>NZ_QUCG01000063.1:0-19525 GCF_003473645.1 Prevotella sp. AM23-5
AAGTGACAACCTTTTTCAGGGAAGTACATTATACTTTTTTAATCTCTCTTTTTATCCGATTTCAGAAAAAAGATGTACTTTTGCCGCTCAATTCATGAAAGACAGAAATTTGGTTATACAAAAACATTATTGAGGAAGCAAAGGACTTCTGTAATATTTTATAGTATGGACAAGAATGAGAGAATAAATAGCGAGCAAGAGATGCCCGCAGAAACGAAAAAGAATCATTCCGCAGATGCGGATAGAGTAAAGGAAGTATATAAGGTGACGATAGCGGGAAGCATCATCAATGTGGTGCTGCTCGTACTGAAGTTTGCTGCAGGTATTCTCGGACATTCTGCAGCCATGATAGCGGATGCCATCCACTCGCTTACCGATTTTGCCACAGATGTGGTGGTACTGGTATTCGTAAAACTGGGCAATAAGCCAAAGGATAAGGACCATGATTATGGTCATGGCAAATACGAAACGCTTGCCACAGCCATCATCGGCATTTCGCTTTTTGTGGTGGGTGTGATGATCTGCTATTCGGGTGTAACCAAGACTTATCGTGCCATCTGCGGCGAGACACTCCAGCAGCCGGGCGTTGTAGCCTTGATTGCTGCCATTGTAAGTATCGTGATGAAGGAGTGGGCTTATCAGTTTACGGTAAAAGCCGGAAAGAAATATCATTCCGAGGCTGTAGTGGCGAATGCCTGGCATCATCGCAGCGATGCTTTATCGAGTATCGGAACGATGTTCGGTATTGGTGGCGCCATCATCCTGGGAGAAAAATGGGCGGTGCTCGATCCGCTTGCTGCCATCATCGTGAGTGCCTTCATCATCAAGGCTGCCTGGGGACTGGTGATGCAATCTGTGAAAGAACTGACGGATGCCAGTCTTCCGGAAACGGAGGAAGATGAAATCCTGAAGATTGCAAATGAAGAGCAGGGAGTAGGAGAGATTCATAACCTGCGTACCCGTCGCATCGGAAACAAGATTGCGGTAGAGATGCACATCCGCATGCCGGGTTCTCTCTCGCTTTATGAGGCTCATGAGCATGCTACCCATATCGAACGAAGATTGAAGCAGCACTTCGGCGCAGATACCCATGTGGGAATCCATCTCGAACCGATTAAAGTGAATGGAAAATATCAGAAACCGGAATAAACGGAAAAAGTCTTCAAGCCATTTTGGCTTGAAGACTTTTTTGTTTTATATTACCAGCCGAGATTTACGCTGGCTCCTGCCATAATCCACAAACCAGGCTGCTTAACGGCAGTGAGGTCGTAATAGCGGTGGCAAGTGATGTTGTCGGCTTTCACGAAGATATTGTATTTCTTCTCGTCCCACATCAGCTTGCAATCCACCTTGGTGTATGGATGATAGCCATTCATTCTCTGCTGCCATCTTACGCTCCACGAAGCTGAAAGCTTGTTCCAGATCTGATGATCCAAACCGAATACAGCCTTGTGCTTCAGATATTCCAATGCATAGAGTGATTTCAGGATGTTGATCTCGGTCTTATGATCTTGATAGATGTAAGCATAACCCAACTTGATGCGGGTGATGAAACTGTTTGGTACCAATTCTCTCATGTAGATAGTTGCATCTACATTGTAGCCCATGTTGTTGAGCTTTCCGATGTTCATCACGTGATACTTGCTGTCATTCTGTTCGGTCACGGAAGTCTGAACCCAGTCAATCATGTTGGTGCCGTGCGCATAGAATCCGCTAACGGTTGCGGCAAAACCGGTTTGGCGATACTGGGTTCCCACCTTGAAGGTTGAGTTCTTCTCCGGGTTTAGGGTGATGTCGCCCTGCTGCACCACATTACTTATATATAAGTCGGTGTAGGTAGGCATTCTCAGAGCCTTGTTCCAGGATGCGTAGAACTTCCAGTTGTTGTTAGGACGATAACTCATATCCACACCAGGATAGAAGCGGAAGTCGTTGTCCAAACCGGTATTCTTGTTAGCCAAGACACCAGCCGATAAGGTGAAACCGCCGAAGATGAAGTTGTGCTCCAACATGATGTTGGTATTGGTGCGCTCACCCTTTCGGGTATATTGACGGTCGGAACCCGAGATGTTCTTATAGTCTTTCTCTGCGAGTTCCTCGCCCAATGCAGTAGAGTAGATGCACTCCTTGCTGATATCGAAACCCACAGCGGTCTTACCCAAAGCCCAAGCCACGTTGGCATTCAGGCCACCACCATAAACATCTAGGTCGTGATAGTTCTCGCCAGCCTTGGCTCCAGCCATACCGCGAATCAGCTGATAGTGATCCTTGAAATTGTTATAATAGAATTGAGGCGCAATCTCCCAGGTCTTCTCCTGGTTGTGCAGACTCAGGTTGAGAGAAGCCATACCGTGGTCTGTCTTCTCATATTGGTTGTTGTATTTGGCACTGTAGAAAGTGTTGGCACCATAGCTCTGGGTAGCAATACCCAGCTGGGCGATGATGTCGAAACGCTGGTCGTAAGAGAAGGAGAGATTGCCGTAGCCCTGTCCCTTCTCGAAGTCGCTGTTCTCCGTGCCGCCATCCGAGCGTTTGTAGCCTCCGCTTACGGAATAAGCCTGAGTCCACTTGCCCGTTTCAAAAGCCGTCTGCACACGTCCCTGTGCTCCGAAACTTCCAAAGCTTCCACCTTCTACACTTGCAGATACTCCATCATTCTTAGCCTTCTTGGTCACGATATTGATGGCACCGTTGAAAGCTGAAGTTCCGAATACGCGCGATGCTGCCCCCTCGAGCACTTCGATGTGGTCGATGTCGGCAAGAGCTACAGGAAAATCAGAAGCATTGTGACCAGTCTGTGGATTGGAAATGTTGACACCATTCAAGAGAATGGTAATCTGGTCGAAGGTTCCACCATTGATGGAGATATCCGTCTGAACACCAAAGCCACCACGCTGACGGACATCCACGCCGGTAGCTAATTTCAATACATCGTTGATAGTCTGCGCTGCCGCACGATGAATATCGTCGCGGGTAATGACAGACACAATCTTAGGTGACTGCTCTACAGTCATCGGCGCACGAGATCCGGTAACGCTCACCGCATCTAGCTCGTAAGCCTTTCCGCCCTTGTAGAGGGTAGAATCAACCTTGGTTCCCTCTGTGCTTACGCCTTCTGCCTTGGCATGGCTCAGGGTAGCAACGCTGAGTGCGCCAACAAGTACCTCTCTTCCCAAAACTGCGAAGAGTGAGTAATTCTTGTTAGAGAATCGGTTGAACTTCAAGCTGTTGCGCTTGTTGAAAATTGTTTTGTACATTAAATAAAATGTTTATAAATGAATAATAAATCGAAGCCGCAAGCCTGCACGGTTTTCGGCATTCGGGGTGCAAAGGTAATGCCTTTCCTTGAAAAGACAAAGCAAAATGTGATTTATTTTTATTTTAAAAAGCATTTTCTGATAGAAACATTCGCTTTTTCAGATTATTCTTGTATCTTTGCAGGTGATATGCGGTGTTCGGTGCTGGATTGGCATAACTTTTGTTGAATGCTGCATTATTTCATTAATTAAGATATACAGAGAAAGGAAAAGATAAAATGGAGAAAATCAACGTAAAAGAACTGAATGATAATGTCTTCGAGACTATTGGTAAGGAGTGGATGCTGGTTTGCGCCGGCAACAAGGATAAGTTCAATATGATGACTGCCTCTTGGGGTTGCCTGGGATGGCTCTGGAACAAGCCGGTGGCTGTGGTATTTATCCGCCCTGAGCGTTTTACCCACGGCATCATCGAGGAGAATGAATTCATGACCCTCTCTTTCCTCGGCAACAGCGAGGAGGCTCGAAAGATCTATAACTTCTGCGGATCCAAGAGCGGACGTGATTTCGATAAAGCAAAGGAAACAGGATTAATTCCTGTGGAAACCGATAATGGTTGCATCGGCTTCGAGCAGTCACGACTCACACTGGAATGTCGCAAACTTTATAAGGACAGTATGACTGCCGAGAAGTTTCTCGATAAGGATCTTCTGCAGTGGTATGGTGCCAAGGGTGGATTCCACGATGTTTACGTAGTGGAGATTACCAATGCTTATACAAAGTAATAATTAAGATATGGCTCAAGAACAGACAGCAATTCGTGAACGCCAGAAAACCAGGCTCAAGGAGCCGGGGCGTTACGTGGTGGTGATGTTTAATGATGACTTTACACCGATGGACTTCGTGGTAGAAATCCTCGAATCCATCTTCTTCAAGTCGCAGGCTGAGGCTGAAGCAATCATGCTCAAGGTTCACCATGAGGAGAAAGCCGTGGTGGGAACCTACAGCTACGACATCGCCAAGAGCAAGGTGGAGAAAGCGATGGAGAAAGCCCGTACGCAGAAGTATCCGCTGAAGCTCACTTATATGCCAGAATAAAGAAAGGAAAATATAGAATGGATAGTATGGGATTAACCCGATATATGAGTGTCTTGATGGACGATGCCATGAAGCAGGCCCGGTTTTTCGATCATGAGTTTGTGATGCCGGAGCACATGCTTCTGTCATTGCTCCGCCAGTATGCCTTCTGCCAGGCTTTGCAGGAGGAAGGCGTGGATAGCATCAAGATGCACGAAGACTTGGTGGGATGGCTCGCCAAGCAGGAACGTGTGCCTGAAAACATCAAGTTCCTGCCAGAACCATCATCACTCTTCAAGACTATGTTTGGAACGGCGTGCGCCCTGGCTGCAGCCGCAGATAGAAAACTCGTGAATGTGCCTCATTTCGTGCAGGCGATGTTTGGCTTGCAGAACTCAGAAGCCGCTTACCTGTTGTGCAAGAACGTGGGCGACCGTCAGGGCGAATTCCTGGCGAGTGTGGATAGCTATTATCCGCTCGATAACGAACCGGGAGACGAAACGCTCCTGATGGGCGATGGATATGATGAGGACGATTATGACAACGATTATGATGAAGATGAAGAGGAGGGTAGAAGCCGACAGCCTCAGGATTGGCACCAGTTGGTTACCTGCATCTCTGATCAGGTAGAGGAGCACAATCCGCTCATCGGCAGAGAGCAGGAGCTGGATAGAACCATCCAGGTGCTCTGCCGTGCCGAGAAGAACAATCCGCTTCACATCGGCGAACCGGGCGTAGGTAAAACAGCCCTGGTTTATGGTCTTGCCAAGCTCATCAACGAGAATCAGGTACCCGAGCGCCTCAAGGGCGCACGCATCTATGGCATGGACATGGGACAGATGCTTGCCGGTGCCCAGTATCGTGGCGATTTCGAAAAGCGTATCAAGATGGTGATGGAAGGAGCCGTGAAGGAAGGCAACACCATCATCTACATTGATGAGATTCATAATATGATAGGTGCCGGTCGTGGCTCTGATGGCGGACCGGATGCTTCCAATATGCTGAAGCAATATTTGGAGGCTGGCGACATCCGATTCATTGGTTCCACCACCTACGAGGAGTTCAACCGCTACATGGCTCAGAGCAAGGGCATCGTGCGCCGATTCCAGCAGATAGATATCAAGGAACCTACCGAGGAGGAGGCAATCAAAATCCTGGAGGGCTTGCAGTATAAATACAATAAGTTCCACAACGTAACTTATCGCAAGGACGCCCTGGAGTATGCCGTTCGTGCCAGTGCCAAATACATCAGCAACCGCTGTCTGCCAGACAAGGCCATTGACCTGATGGATGAGGCGGGTGCTTATCTGGAGGTGCATCCTGTGGAATATCGCCAGCGTTCTTATGTTACCAAGGCGATTATCCAGCAGATTCTGATTAAGGTCTGCAAGATTGATGCGGCTGCGATGAAAGATGAGAATAACGATGCTTTGGCTACGCTCCGCCAGCGCATACTCGACAAGATCTACGGTCAGGACAAGGCTGTGGATAAGGTGGTTGAGGCTGTGATGATGGCGAAGGCAGGACTGGTGGATGATGACAAGCCGATGGCGTCACTGCTCTTCGTGGGGCCTACGGGCGTGGGTAAAACCGAGGTGGTCCGTGTGCTGGCTAAGGAACTCGGCATCGAACTGGTGCGTTTCGATATGAGTGAATACACCGAGAAGCATACCGTGGCTAAACTCATCGGTTCGCCAGCCGGATACGTAGGATATGAAGATGGCGGACTTCTGACCGATGCCATCCGCAAGACACCAAACTGCGTGCTCCTGCTCGATGAGATTGAGAAGGCGCATAGCGACATCTACAACATCCTGCTCCAGGTGATGGACTATGCCCGATTGACCGATAACAAGGGTCAGAAGGCAGACTTCCGCAACGTAATCCTCGTGATGACTTCCAATGCCGGAGCGCAGTATGCATCCCAGGCAAGTGTAGGTTTCGGCGGTAATGTAACCCGTGGCGAGGCGATGCTGGCACAGGTGAAGAAGACCTTCAAGCCAGAGTTCATCAACCGACTTTCCGACACTGTGGTGTTCAACGATATGGATAAGCACATGGCAGAACTGATTCTTGCCAAGAAGCTTCGTCAGCTCGATGCAAAGTTGGCAGCAAAGGGAGTTTCTATTACGCTTACCGATGCGGCAAGAGAGAAGATTCTGGAGTGGGGCTTTACCAAGGAATATGGTGCCCGCGAGATGGATCGTGTCATCGGCAACCGCCTGAAGCCAATCCTGATGAAGGCTCTGCTCTTCGGCAAGCTCAAGAAGGCTGGCAAGGGCTGCGTAGATTTCGATGGTAAGGAATTGGTGATTAATTGTTAGAAAGCGATGATATTACAGATAGATGAAAATGCGGAAGAGATTTATTTTCCCGATCCGCATTATGGTGATGAAGACGGTTGCTTTGCAATAGGTGGCGACTTGAGTATCGACCGCCTGCTGCTGGCTTACAGCAACGGTATCTTTCCCTGGTATAGCTTTCGCGACCAGCCGGAGATACTCTGGTTCTGTCCGATGAAGCGCTTCGTCATCTTCCCGGACGAAATCCACATCAGTCATTCCATGCGTACCTTGCTGAGGAAGAACCGATACAGCGTGGGAATCAACGAAGATTTTGATGCTGTGATTCGAGCCTGCAGCAAGACCAATGGCCGATACGAGGAAGATGGTGCCTGGTTGGGTGAAAATATCATCCAGGCATTCACCGCCCTTCATGAGCAGGGCTTTTCGGCAAGCGTGGAGGTATGGGATAATGAGACCGGTGAACTGGTGGGCGGACTTTATGGCGTTACCATCGGTAAGGTTTTCATTGGCGAGAGCATGTTCTCCAGGGTTCCGTCGGGTTCAAAGATAGCCCTCATCTTCCTGGCTAATTATCTGCAGGAGCATGGAGGCAAGATGATAGATTGCCAGTTGGAAACCCCGCATCTCAAGTCGATGGGTGGCAGATATATTTCCTACGAGGAATATATGGAAATCATGAATGATGATTAGGGAAATCATGCATGGAAGAATACAATCATGCATGGAAGAATACAATCTGCATGAAGAATAAAAGAGTTTCTTTTTTGTGGAGAAAATAAATAATAAAGGCTAGGTTCCCGATTCAGAGAAACCTAGCCTTTGTTTTGTTTAGAATATCGGTGTGCCTATGCAGCCGTTAGGTGCCTGAATATGCAGCATCGCACAAACGGTAGCGGCAATATCCGTCATATAGTGAGGCTGGGCGCTCTCGCCGTGCTGGATGCCCCAACCCATAAACAGGCAAGGAATATGGATATCGTATGGATTCCATGCTCCGTGGGTAGTTCCCTTGCTGCTGTAATATTCGTAGTGACCTGGTTTCAGTACAATCTGAACACCTCCGCTGCGCTCACGGTTGTAACCGTTGATGGCACGGAACTTCAGCTCTTCAGGGATGCTCTCGATAGAGGTCTTCTCCATGTCGAAGGCATAGTGCACGTCCTTGTCTTTCTTCAATCTATCTACCACAGTCTGCTTGATGGCTGCGTAATCCAAACCGAGTTCCTCGATGGTATTGGTATTGAAGAATACCTGATAGTTCATGATGGTCTTCACGAGATCCTTGTCGGTATTGAACTTAGCTTTCAGAATCTGATTCAGCTCTTCTACCAATCCCTTTTTGTTCCAGATGCCGGCAGGGATTCGCTGATCCTGCAGGAAGGTAGCGTTGTTTACGCCTCCATGGTCGGCGGTGAGGAAGGTGAGATAATTTCCCTTGCCCACGGTCTGGTCGAGATATGCGAAGAAATCCGCCAACGCCTTATCTAATCTAAGATAGCAATCCTCTGTTTCGATAGCGTTTACGCCCACCTGATGACCGATGTAATCGGTGCTTGAGCAGCTGATGGTCAGCAAATCAGTATCTGTGTTTCTACCCAGATTCTCGCCTGCGATGGCTGCCTTGGCAATATCGAAGGTCAGGTTGCAGCCGAATGGAGTGTTGCGGAGAATCTTGTAACCATGCTTTTTATATAAGGTAGGCAGATCGAGTGGCAATACTGCCTTCTCGCCCTCAGCGATGCCGTTCTCATAGTTGTTGTCATCGCTGGTGCTCTCCTTGTAGGAATCGATAGAGTAGAGCGCCTCCCATTTCTTGGAAAGATACTTGTTTGGGAGTTTCTGCTTGTTGAACTTGTTCACCCACTCTGGCAACTTATCCATATAGAAAGTACTGGTGATGAACTTGCCCGACTTGTCATCAAACCAGAAAGCGCCATTGGCGTGATGGCCCGCAGGGAGGATGGATGCTCTGTCTTTCAAGGCTACACCAATCACCTTAGAGCGGTTGTTGGTAGCCAGACGGAGTTCATCGCCGATGGTGGTTACCCACAGATTGCGAGGCGACATCTTGCCAGCCTTGCTGTCTGAACCTACCGGGTTGACGGTATCGTCGGCAGTACAATACACTACTTTTCCATCCTTCACGAAGTTATTGCCAGCTATTCCGTGGATAGAAGGCACGGAACCGGTCCAGATAGAAGAGTGGCCGATGGCTGTAACCGAAGGGATGTAAGGAATCTTGCAGTTTTCTACGCTGAATCCTTCTCCAAGCATTCGTTTGAATCCGCCTTCGCCGTAGCGGGCGTAGTAGCGATAGAGATAATCCCATCGCATCTGGTCGATAACGATGCCTACAACGAGCTTAGGGCGTTGAGGCTGAGCCTGTGCAATGCCGCAGAAGCAGCAGAGCACGAAGATGAGTTTGATAATCTTATTCATAGTCAAAATGTCTTTTTTATACATAACCATTCAGTATTGTATATTGCAATTCGGTTGCAAAGATACAACTTATTTTGGTATTTAACGATAAAAAAGACGATTTTTACCCAAACTTCTCATGGCGTTCAATACAGCCAGTACCGTAACACCTACATCGGCAAAGACAGCCATCCACATGGTGCCGAGACCAATGGTGGCGAGAATCAGTACGGCAACCTTTACTCCGATGGCAAATATCACGTTCTCGTGAGCGATATGAATGGTTCTCCTGGCTATCTTCACGGCAAGGGCAATCTTTCTAGGGTCATCATCCATCAGTACTACATCGGCAGCTTCGATGGCTGCATCGCTACCCAGTCCACCCATGGCAATGCCCACATCGGCACGCTTCAATACAGGGGCATCGTTAATGCCGTCGCCTACATAAGCGAGCGTCTTGCCTGCCGGTTTTGTCTTCAGCAGTTGCTCTACATGCGAAACCTTGTCGGTTGGCAGCAGTTCTGCGCGGCACTCGTCCAGTCCCAGTTTGTGGGCAACATCTTCTCCCACTTCTCTGCGGTCGCCCGTCAGCATTACCGTTTTCTCTACTCCCAGTTCTTTCAGCTCTCTGATAGCGTGGGCACTTCCTTCCTTAAGGGTGTCGTTGATCACAATATGTCCTGCGTACTTGCCATCAATGGCGACGTGGATGATGGTTCCCACCTGGTTGCAGTCGTGCCATTTTGCGCCGATGTTTTCCATCATCTTCTTGTTGCCCACGCAAACCACCTTGCCGTTCACCTTGGCACGGATACCCTGTCCTGCAATTTCCTCTACATCGGTCACCTCGCAGCCATCTGTTGCTTCTTGCGGGAAGGCAGTACGCAGGGCTGCTCCGATAGGGTGGGTAGTGAAATGTTCAGCATGAGCTGCCAGATGAAGCAGGATTTTCTCCTTGTCAGAATATTCGCCAATATGTACATTATCTGCATCATGGGATGAATGGTCTGGGCAGGAAGCATCTGCATGAACAGCTGCTACGGCAAACTCTCCGTGGGTCAAGGTACCCGTCTTGTCGAACACTACGGTTCCCACCTTGGCTAAAGCATCCATATAGTTGCTGCCCTTGATGAGAATACCGTTCCGGGATGCTCCGCCGATGCCGCCAAAGAAGGTGAGGGGCACGCTGATGACCAGGGCGCAAGGACAGGAAACTACCAGGAATATCAGGGCGCGGTTGAGCCATAATGGGAATTTCTCGCCAAAGGTTCCTTCACCTACGATTCCTGTTGCTGCCAGGAATGGAGGAATAAAAGCCAGGGCAATGGCTGCGAAAACAACGATAGGAGTATAGACTCGGGCGAAACGGGTGATGAAAGCCTCGCTCTTCGACTTGTTCTTGTCTGCACTCTCTACCAGAGAAATAATCTTGGATACGGTACTTTCGCCAAAACTCTTGGTAGTGCGTACACGAACTACTCCTGAAAGGTTGATGCAACCGGACATGATAGTATCGCCTTCATTCAAATCCCGTGGCATACTCTCACCTGTCAGGGCAATGGTATTCAAGGCTGAGCTTCCCTCAACAACAATACCATCCAGAGGCACTTTCTCTCCCGGACGGATTACGATAGTTTCTCCTATCTTGACGTCTTCCGGCGAAACTGACTCTACTTTTCCGTTTCTTTCAACATTTGCTACATCCGGTCGGATATTCATCAGATGCGAAATACTGTCGCGGCTCTTTCCTTCCGCATATCCTTCGAAGAGTTCGCCCACCTGAAAGAAGAGCATCACAAAGACTGCCTCCGGGAATTCTGTATCTGATCCTGGGAAGAATCCGATGCAAAGTGCTCCGATGGTTGCAATAGCCATCAGAAAGTTTTCGTTAAACATATCGCCCTTGGCAATACCTTCTGCAGCTTCGCCCAGCGTCTCGTGTCCTATTAATAAATAAGGAATGAGATAGACGAGGAGCAACTGCCAGGTAGCCAGACTGTATTCCTTTTCGATGAAAACAGCGATAATTAGGAGGATGATGGTTGCTCCAATCAGAAAGAGTTTGGATTTCAAACCGCCTTCTTCATGATGATGGTGGCAACCGCACCCCTGGTGCTCATGTTCTTCTGTGGAGCATGAGCAATCATAATTGTGCTCATGATGATGTTCGTGAGAATTTTCACAATGGCATTCATGATGATGTTCGTGAGAAAGTTTCATTTCTTCCATAATTTTGCAATACTTTTAGTTCTATATACCTCGGAACATTCAGTTCCTTTTTCTATTTCGGTTGCAAAATTACGAAAAGGTTTCTGCAACTTGGTTGCAAAAGTCCCAGTTGCCCTCTTTTTCTTGCCGGATTCTCTTACTCAGTCGTTTGGCTTCTTGGGCAAAGTAAGAAGAAACTGATGGAGTGACAAATGTTTCATAAGGTGTGTTGTAACATCCTCAATACATGAGCCGCCACAAAGATATACAAACATTAGAGAACGTAGAATCTCGCTATATTAATAGCCATACAATGTACATCTCAATCCCAAGGTGAAATCTATTGTTTGATCCAAAAGAGCATTAAATAACTCCATAAACGAAAGAATTCCTCCAAAAGGAGCAAGTTTCTTAGATTTTATTTGTATTTTTGCCATGTCATTCAGAGTTTTATTTGTTTTTATATACAACACTAAGATAAGTGAAATTTCTGACATGGTAAAATCCAAAGCAACTATGTGTTGCTCTTATAAAATTAATATTAAATTATGGTGTTACGGAAATTAGGAATAAGAAAAATTTTTTAAGATGAAACATTGTGTGATATTTATACTAATAGGGCTATTGGTAACAAGTTGCATTCATGGTGATTACTGGGATTTAGGCAATGGTTACTCTTATTGTGAAAGAAGTATTTGTAAGCAAGATGAAAAGGGAGTTGATACGTTGGTACTATTTCCAGAAATCATAGATTATGCTTATAATGAACGGTATATCGTGGCATATCAAAAATTTGATCCTGCTTCACTTGATAATGATACTGTTTGGTTCGGAAAGGAAATTAAATATTATCAGCAAATGAAACTGCAAGGAAGAACGTTTTGGATTATAGACAAAGTTAAGGATACGATTTATGGTCCATTGGATAAAAGTAGATATGGCTGTATTGTAGATTCTTTAAGAATTCAGCTAGCTTTACATAAGAAGAAATGATACGGTGAAGAGCTGTGGAACATTTTCATATTAAAAGAAGATAATACAGTAAGATGGATAGATTGATAGAATTCATAAAAAGCAATTCCTTCTCTGCAGCAGAAAAGCTGTTGAGAAAGAAATTAGAAGAGTCACCAAATAACTGCTATTTGTTGACTCAACTTGCAAATGTCCTATGGAACAGATGCAAAGATAAGGAAGCTTTGTCTTATGCCGATAAAGCAAAAGAGGTATGCCCTGTCATGCCTCTCTTGAATTATACTCGTGGCAGAATCCTTTGGTCGTTAGAAAAATATGAACAATCCATAGAAGAGTGGGATGTTGTTTTAAATATGACTATTGAGGAGGTTGCGGAAAATGGCTATGGTGTCAGATGGGTAAAGTCTGTCATTAATGATTCCAGATATTATAAGGCAGATTGTCTCTATCATCTTTTTAAAGATAAGGAGGCCTTGGCTCTCATGGAAGAGCATTTGTCACACCGAGGAAAAGGTATTGAAAGCGATTTCTCCAAAAAGGAAGCTGTTCTTTTCTATAAAGTATTAAAGTATAGTCATCCAAGGACTGTTGCAAAAGCCTCAGATATAGGATATGCTTCTGAATCTCAGCGGAATCGAATTTTGAAAAAGATTGATGCTTTGGAAGAGAGTAACAATAAGGAGAAACTAGTGCGTTATCTTCGTGTCATTTGCAAGCGTTATTCCAAAGAGTATTATTTGAAGACGATTCTTTCCGAGGCCTATAAGACTATTGGGGATAAGGCAGGTTGCTTAACTTATGCAAAAGCAGCTTTTGAGCAAGAACCCAATGACCCTCTTGTTAAGTATGACTATGCTGTTGCGTTGATGTTTAACGGCTTATCTGAAGATGCTCTTTTGCAGTTTGAAGAATTAGTTGCGTTAGGGTTAGATTATATCGCATTCTCTGAACATGGTGAAGGAGTAAGATGGGCAAAGAAACTTTTGCGGAATACGCAAAAACAAATAGACCAAATTCAAGCAAACTTGCAATGAAAAAAGCAGTTAAGCTATTTCTGCTTAACTGCTTGATATTCAAAGTGGACCAGCTAGGGCTTGAACCTAGGACCTCCAGATTATGAGTCTGTTGCTCTAACCAACTGAGCTACAAGTCCATTGAATTTTTATCAAATTCGAGTGCAAAGATACTAGATTTTAGGCAAATAACCAAATAAAATCTTAAAAATTTTCCTTGAATCAGAAAAATAGCGTATCTTTGCACCAAATTATGTGCGCACACGTGCGTATGTACTTATTAATCGTACAAAAGAAAAGTATTTCTATTCAGAAATGGACATAGACAAAAACAAAAGAATCGGTCTTACCGACGAACAAGTAAAACAGAGTAGGGAACAGCATGGCAAAAACGTGCTCACCCCTCCTCAACGTACCTCATTATGGAAACTGTATTTGGATAAGTATCGCGATCCGATTATCCAGATACTCCTTGTGGCGGCTTTCGTTTCCCTTATCCTCGCTTTCATCGAAAAGAATTTCATGGAGACCATCGGTATCTTCGTGGCTGTTTTCCTTGCTACCACCGTGGGCTTCTACTTTGAGCGCGATGCGGCTAAGAAGTTTAATCTGCTTACGGCACTCAGCGAAGAGCAGCCGGTAAAGGTGCGCCGCAATGGTAAGGTGATGGAGATTCCACGCCACGATGTGGTGGTGGGAGATGTGGTACTCGTGGAAGTGGGCGACGAGGTGCCTGCCGATGGCGAACTCATTGTCTGCAATGACCTGCAGATGAATGAATCTACCCTTACGGGCGAGCCCGTTACTGAGAAATCTCTGGAAGGCGGTGGCGATGGAGCCTATCCTCTCAACGTCATCCTCCGTTCTACCATGGTGATGAATGGCAGGGGCGAGTTCGTGGTTACTGCCGTGGGCGATGCTACCGAGATTGGTAAGGTGGCGAAGAAATCTACCGAACAGACTTCGGTAGAGACACCGCTTCACATGCAGCTCGATAAGTTGGCTAAGATGATTTCCAAGGTAGGCTCTGTAGTATCTGTGGCAGCCTTCTTCATCTTCCTGATTCACGATATCCTCACCAACCCGGCATGGGGCGGCAAGGATTATTTCTATATGGCAGAAATCGTGCTGAAATACTTCATGATGGCTGTTACCCTGATTGTGATGGCGGTGCCGGAGGGATTGCCGATGGCGATTACCCTTTCCTTGGCACTCAACATGCGAAGAATGCTGAAGTCGAACAATCTGGTGCGCAAGCTCCATGCCTGCGAAACCATGGGTGCCGTCACCGTGATCTGTACCGATAAAACCGGTACGCTTACCCAGAACAAGATGCAGGTGAGCGCCCTGGAACTCAAGCAGGGCGATGAGGCACTGCTCGATACTGCCATCGCCCTCAACTCTACAGCCGAGTTGAATGACGGCAAACCTATCGGAAATCCTACCGAGTCGGCTCTCCTGCTCTGGCTCGATGCCCAGGGCAAGGATTATGAAGAACTCCGCAAGCGGGTGAATGTTCTCAAGCAGTTGCCTTTCTCTACCGAGAGAAAGATGATGGCAACCTTGGCAGAAGTTGATGGCGAAACCTATCTCTTTGTAAAGGGTGCGCCTGAAATCGTGATGAAGAAATGCATCATCGAAGATAGAATGCTGAAACAGACGGCCGAAGAACTCGACGAGTGGCAGCATAAGGCAATGAGAACCCTGGCGTTCGCCTATAAGAAGATAGAAACTTCTATCATGAGAACATCGAGAACCTCTACTGCCGAAGTGGTAGCACTTCTCGATGCCAATGACCTTCAGTTGCAGGCCATTGCAGCCATTGCCGATCCTATCCGTCCGGATGTTCCTGCTGCCGTGCAGGAGTGCCGCCATGCGGGTATCGAGGTGAAGGTGGTTACGGGTGATACGGCTGCCACCGCCTTGGAGATAGGCAAGCAGATAGGTGTCTTCGAAGATGAACCTGAGAATATCGGAGCTGATGGCTCTCTGACTTCGCTCGACCAGCAGATGATTACGGGCGAACAGTGGGAGGCACTTTCTGATGAAGAGGCTTACGAACGGGCGAAGGATATCCGAGTGATGAGCCGTGCCCGTCCTACCGATAAGCAGCGACTGGTGGCGATGCTTCAGAAGCGTGGCGAGGTGGTTGCCGTAACAGGTGATGGTACCAACGATGCTCCGGCACTTCACTATGCCCATGTGGGCTTGTCGCTGGGTTCGGGAACTTCCGTGGCTAAGGAGGCTTCGGATATGACTCTGCTCGATGATTCCTTCAAGTCTATCGCCAACGCCGTGATGTGGGGACGTTCGCTCTATCGCAACCTGCAGCGTTTCCTCTTCTTCCAGTTGGTAGTAAATGTGGCAGCCCTCCTGCTGGTGCTTGGCGGCTCTGTCATCGGAACCGAGATGCCTTTGACGGTTACCCAGATTCTCTGGGTGAACCTCATTATGGATACCTTTGCAGCCCTGGCACTTGCCTCATTGCCTCCATCTCACGAGGTGATGAAGGATAAACCACGCAAGGCATCCGATTTCATCATCAACAAGAGCATCGGTTTCGGCATTCTGTTCTGCGGTATCGTCTTCTTCCTCGTTATGTTTGCCCTGCTGGTTTACTGCGAGCGCAGAGGCAAGGGCGGAGTAGATGTGCATGAGCTGACCATGTTCTTCACCACTTTCGTGATGATCCAGTTCTGGAACCTCTTCAATGCCAAGGCGCTGATGAGTCATCACACCGCCTTCCGCCATTTCCTGAAGGATAAGGGAATGATTCTGGTGCTTGTACTGGTATTGGTGGGTCAGTGGATCATCGTAACCTTTGGTGGCGAAATGTTCCGCACCACACCATTGTCGCTCCACGAGTGGCTGCTCATCATCGGTTCAACCTCCGTTGTGCTCTGGGTGGGCGAGTTGTGGAGAGCTTTTAAGAGAATGATAGCAAAGAGAAGATAGAATGAATACAATATATTACAATGATACCGTTCAGTTGCAGCCTTGTGTGGCAACCATCGGTTTCTTCGACGGGGTGCATCGTGGACATCAGTTCCTGATTCATCATCTCGTAGAGACGGCTCGAAAGGATGGCTTGCAATCCACCGTCATCACCTTCGATGCGCATCCCCGCAAGGTATTGCAGGCGGATTATCAGCCAGAGATGCTGAGTACGCTCGATTCCAAGCTGCTGCTTCTTTCGAAGACTGAAGTGGATAATGCCGTGGTGCTGCATTTCGACAAGACGATGGCTGCGATGTCGGCAAGAGAGTTTATGCAGCAGGTGCTCCACGACCATCTCAACGTAAGGAAACTCTTCATCGGCTACGACCATCGCTTTGGTCACAATCGTGCAGAGACTTTTGAGGATTATGTGCGCTACGGCAGTGAGATGGGCATTGAGGTAATCAGAAATGAGGCCTTCCAGATAGATGGCATCAATATCTCTTCTTCCGTGATCCGCTCTTTCCTGAAAGAGGGAGAAGTGGAGATGGCAGCCCAGTGCCTCGGTTTCCCTTATACCATCATTGGAAAGGTGGTGAACGGATTCCATGAAGGCAGAAAGCTCGGCTTCCCTACAGCCAATCTCGATATCTCTCACTTCGGACAGATGATTCCTGCCCCTGGTGTCTATGCCGTAAAGGTAAGACTGGAGAATACGGTGGTATGGAAGCGGGGAATGATGAATGTGGGCAATCGTCCTACTTTCAATGGTAAGCAGATAACGCTGGAGACGCATATCTTCAATTTCGATGGTGACATCTACGACCAGCTCCTGCTGGTAGGCTTCGTGAAGCGAATAAGGGGCGAACAGAAGTTTGACGGTCCCGAGGAGTTAGCGGCGCAACTGAAGGTGGATGAGCAGACCGTGCTGGATCTCTTCGAAAAGGAAGCGAAATGATAGCAAGAATGCTATTAACTATAAAACAGTTAATTATAAACTATAAAAGCAATGGCAAAGATTAATTTAAAGAGAGGTTTGACGGATGTGGTCCTCTACCTTATTATATTTATAGTAGTACAGATTATCATGATGTATGCCGGTGCAGGAATCTGGGCAGGCATCAAGGGCGAAGGTTATCAGGCAACGCTTCAGTCAGCAAGTACGGGCGGCAACGCCATTCTTACGGCTCTTGTTCAAGTGTTCAGCAGTGTCATCACCCTCATCATCTTCCTGAAGACGAAGTGGACGCCGCTTACCCGCAGTTATCTGCTTTCCAAGCCTTGGGGCACGCTTCTCTGGGTGGCATTGTTCTCCCTGGGAACCATCATCCCCCTGTCGTTCCTCTATGAGCAGCTGGGCATCGAGATGGATGAGAATACCCAGCAGATATTCACCTCGCTGATGAAGGAGCCTTGGGGCTATGTAGCAATCGGCATCCTGGCGCCTCTTGCCGAAGAGGTAGTATTCCGTGGAGCCATCCTCCGCACCCTGCTGGGCATCATGAGCAAGAAGAACCATTGGGTAGCCATCATGATTTCTGCTGCCATCTTCGGAGTGGTTCATGCCAACCTGGCACAGTTTATCAATGCCCTCCTGATGGGCTTGCTCCTGGGTTGGATGTATTATCGCACCGGCAGTCTTGTTCCGGGCATCCTGCTCCACTGGGTGAACAATACGATGGCGTATGTTCTTGCCAACATCATGCCGCAGAGCGATGGCAAGCTCATCGACCTCTTCCATGGCGATGAGAAGACCGTATATTACGCCGTAGGCTTCTCTCTCTGCATCATGATTCCAAGTTTTATACAGATGATAATCAGATTAAAGAAAGCAAAGGCTTGATGAATATTCAGAAAGCAAAAGTTTTGAACCTGGAAAGTACATATAAAAAGTGTTTGAGAGAAGAATGAGGAAAGTTTACTGGTTATCAGTTACTTTCCTCATTTTGGTTAAAAGTGGCGAGGACAGACGAAGACGGGAATACGACAAGATGAGACAGAGGAACGTTACCTATCCGTAACCTATACCCCAAATGAGGAATGTTAAGGTTCGGAAGAATGAGGAAGGTTACGAATTGAATTTGAATACTCTGATTTATAGTGAGTTACTGATGAGTAACGTAAGATTTTTGGTTACGAACCAAATTTGCCGTGTTCTGCCGTGAAATGCGTAGCAAGAAAAGACTCTTCATGTATTAATTTTGAACGCAAAAAAGAATGACGTTATGAAGAGTACATTTTCAATTATCTTCTACCTCAAAAGACAGGTAGTAAAGAAAGATGGTACTGTTCCAGTTATGGGACGTATCACAGTGGACGGAACACAGGCGCAGTTCAGTTGCAAGACAACTGCCAATTCTGATTTGTGGGACACCAAGGGCGGACGCATGATAGGTAAGAGTATGCAGGCTTTGGAGGTGAACCGTAAATTGGACAAGATGCGTGTGAGTATCAGCAAGCATTATCAGGAGATTATGGACAGGGACAACTTCGTCACTGCCGACAAGGTGAAGAACGCCTTTCTTGGCTTGGAGTATCGTTGCCATACACTGATGAAAGTCTATTCCCAAAGCCGTGATGAAATGGAAAAGCAATATAAGGCTGGCATGAAATCTTTGAGTACATACACGAAGTATAGAATCGGGTGTGCCTATGTGGGCGAGTTCTTGCAGGCGCATTACCATGTGAAGGATATTGCTCTGAAAGAGTTATCGCTGCCTTTTATCACAGACTACGAGACTTTTCTCAGAACCGACAAGCACTTGAAGATAAACTCTGCGATGGTGTTTGTCCGCAATCTCCGTGCAATGGTATTCCGTGCCATAGATAATGAATGGCTCGTAAAAGACCCATTCAGACGATATGAGTACAAGGAAGAAGAGACCACAAGAGAGTTTCTGAGCAAAGAAGAGATTCATCTGTTGATGGAGACACCTATCACAAGAAAGAAGATGAGCATGGTGCGTGACTTGTTCCTGTTCTGTTGTTTTACAGGTCTCGCTTTCATTGATCTGTACAACTTGAAGGAAGAGAACATCAAGGAATTTTTCGATGAAGGTGAATGGATTGTTATCCATCGACAGAAGACAGGAACGGAAGCCAACATCAAGTTGCTTGATTATCCCAAGCAGATTATGGAAAAATACCGTGGATTGTGTGAAGACGGCAGGGTGTTTCCAGTACCCAACTACCAAAGTTGTATGGATTCGCTCAAAAGACTGGGCAAAAAATGTGGTATCACCAAGCCGCTGTCCTGGCATGTAAGCCGTCATTCGTTCGCAACCTCGGTTTGCCTCTCCAACGGAGTTCCAATAGAAACCGTGAGTTCAATGCTTGG
>NZ_QUCG01000064.1:0-7574 GCF_003473645.1 Prevotella sp. AM23-5
ATTACATAAGAATTAACAGAGTATTGTCTTAAATTGTTTACTATAAATTGATACTTATTTTTTCTTTCTTGTACATAAATCAATTACTGCATCCCATCTTGAGGTGTTTCGCTCAATACCTCTTTCAGTTTAGACCAATAGTGCTTGATAGTCCACGCATGGACCTGTACTTCGATTCAAGGTGCAAAATTACTAATTTTTAATAACTTAAGCAAGAATTAAAACATAAAATAACGAATTTTGCCTAAAATCATAACATTTTTCTGTAAAGTTATGATTTTAGGCAACATTTTCACTCCTAACTGCGCATAAACTCGGTAGGAGTCATTCCAAACGCCTTGGAGAAGCACTTGGAGAAATAACTGCTGTTAGAGAAGCCTACGGTGTACATTACCTCCGACACGCTGAACTTGCCCGCCTTTAATAATTTTGCCGCCTTCTGCATTCTCATATCACGGATATACTCCACCGGAGTCTGACCCGTAATTGCCTTCAGCTTGCGGTAAAGCTGCTTATTTCCCATGCCCATCTTCTCCTGAAGCACCGACACGTTAAAGTCGGAATCCACCATATTCTCTTCTATCGTCTCCTTAATCTCGTCGAGCAGTTTCTTATCCATCTCATCGATCTCAACTTCCGGAAGAGTCTGCTGACCATTGAGATTTACGATCATTGCCGACTCTGATTCGCTGTCGGAAGCATTCACATCGAGATTAGAAACTACCAGATGATTCACTTCATCGAACGAACGGTGAGCGGCAGCATTCTTCAGCTCATCGGCAAGGTTGGCATAGAACTTCATACGCGCCTGCACCTGCTCCAGAATTTCCTCCTTCTGCTTTTTCGCCTCCTTCAACTGCTTTCTTACGAAATGGGCATTGATGACCCAGGCTATACCCACAATCAGAAGGGTAAGATAGAACAGCTTGCACCAGATGGTGAGATACCATGGTGGAAGAACGGAGATTTCGAGCTGATAAACTTCATCTCCGATATTTCCCTCGCCATCCACCACATGTACGGTGAGATGATAATCGCCATACGACAATCCATTGTAAGTGATGTCAAGATCGCCCTTGTCCAGATAATGCCACTCGTGGTCGCTACCCTCCAGACGGTAGGCATAGACGGCGGTAGGATGATCGGCAAAAGGCAAATCAGACAGCTGGAGCGTGAAGTTGTTCTCATCATGCTCAAGAACAAGCGTCTTCAGTCCTACTGGCGAAACGCCCGGTGTTCCCTCAATGTTCTCGTCGAGCAAGGCATCCTGGGTCTGTCTGCCATTCACCACGATACCCGCCAGAAGCAGCTGCGCCTTGTCGTCCTTCGGCATGGAAAGGTCGGCACGGATGGAGATGAAGCCATCGTTACCACCCATCACCACTTCGTGGTTCAGCTTGGAATAATAGATATTATTCGGACTCTCCATCGGAATGAAGAATCGGAAACTGTTGTTCTCAGGATCCAGCACGCTGCAGACATTGCCTGCCACCACCCAGACCTTGTTTTCCACATCGCACATGGAGACCACCTTCGCATCAATCTTCCATTCCTTGCTTTCCAGTTCCTTGCCCTTCATCGGCAGGTTCACCATAAAGCACTTCACGCTGGCATTGTATCCTACCCACACATTGCCGTTGCCAGATTTCATCAGATAATTGATGGCATCATTGCCTGGGATATGTGAGATGCGAAGGGTACGGGTATCGATACGGTCGAGATGATTATAAGAGGAAGCCCAGACGAATCCCTTGCCATCAAGTACCAGCTGACCGATGTGCAGCCCCGAGAGGGCGTTCTTTCCCTTGTCTGAGAAATGATGGTCTGCCACACAGGTGGCAGTAGCTGCTGATGAGAGCGAGATGGCTGCCAGAAGGCGCTGCTTGTCAAGCACGAAGACGCCACCCTGATAAGATGCCATCCACATTCTGCCCATCTGATCCTGAAGAATATCATAAGCCCAGGCAGTAGAATACTTGCCGCTCTTGTCATAGACGATGAAGTTGAGCAACTTTCCCGTACTCTTCTGATAGAGGTTGATGCCGTGGTCTGTACAGATCCATACATCCCCCTCCTTGTCTTCATAAATCTTGCGCACACGGTTGTGAGCAAGAGGAGCCGAAGGATTGTTCTGTTTATACCATACCACATTCTGATATTCAGATGCAGTTCCCTGCACGCGCACTCCCTCTGCATAGTGAATCAAGCCGTTGGTTCCGCCCATCCACCAGTCGCCGCTGCGGGTCTGAAGGATAGCATGCAGACAATTGCCCTCGCCCGAGAAGGTAATCTTATCGAGCGAAGTGAAGCGATAGTAGGTATGGGTAGATAAACGGGAAAGTCCGTGATCGGTACCGATCCACACATTCTGCCACTTATCCACATAGCAGGACCATACGATATTGTTGGGGATGGTTGCCTCATTGCGCGAGTCGTGAACGAAATGCTCCAGACTGTTGTTCATCGCCATGCGATAAAGTCCATTATCCGTACCGATATAGAGATTGCCATCCTGGTCTTCGTCCAGACACTTCACGGAGTTTCCATCCAGCGCCGCAATCTTGGAGAAGTTCTGCAAAGCCTGGTCGGCACAGTACAAGGCTCCCTCGGTACCTATCCAGTAACAGTGGCGCTTGGCATCGTAAGCCAGGGCATTCACCAGCGGCTGTGCTCCGGGAGTCAGGAGAATCTGGCGCTGGTTGAGACGGAGTCCGGAGAGAGAACCCACCAGAAGTCCCTTCTGCGTATGCAGGATAGCATACACATCGTTGCCAAAGGCATCTTTCCTGCCCTTCATATCAAGCACTCGCAACTCCCTTGCCATCTTTTTCCTACCCTTGCCTTCATCTGATTCCATCGCTGGCGCAGAAGCATAGATTCCCTTCTGCGTATCAAACTTCAGCATTCCATTGCCCGTAGCCAGATAGAGCATACTACCCTCGAAGCCGAGCGAATTGATGCGGATATGACTAAAGGTATGGGAAGCAAAATGACGATAGTCGTGATAGCCATCATAACTATAGAGACCGTTGTCGGTACCCAGCCAGACTACTCCTGATGTATCTTGGGTAATAGCATAGACAGCCTGAGCACCATCCAGGGTGGTGTTGACGAAACGTTGCGCATGGAGCGCTATGGTTATAAAAAGCATAGCTATCGCCATGCTTATTTTAGATAAAGCGGTTAGTGATTTGTTCATAGCTGCAAAAATACACATTATTCACGACAATGCCAAATATTATTAGAGAAAAATAACAATAGAATAAGGAGAAGTTCCGTCCAGGCCTATGGAAAACGGATGAAAGGATAAGGAGAAGATACTCAAAGTATAGAAAGAAGTTGTTGAAAGAATAGGGAGAAATTGTTGGTACCATTAGAAGAAATCTCCGTTCAATACTGCTGAACGTATGTTCAACAGTGCTGAACACACATTCAACAGTGCTGAACATACATTCAACGTCGCTGAACGAAGAATTCCCCTAGGAGCAAGAACTTCTTCTCCTAGGGGAATCTATAATTATCATTAATAAGTTTGTATTATATTGCCTGCAGCGTAAGCGACTTTTCCATATTGCGCTTGCCATTCTTTACTGTGAGGATGATGTCGCCCTTCTGTGCCTTGCTCTGAACAACAATAACGAGTTTGCCAGAGAAGAGTCGCATGTGTGGCTGAGTGAAGGAATCGAGCGAAGTAGCATCACCATTGCATGCTGCCTTGAAGGTTCCGGCACCCTTTACCTCGAAGGTAAGTTCATCATCGGCGAGCGGACACTCGTTGCCGTCCTTGTCCAGGAGGCTCACGGTGATGAAGGCAAGATCGTTGCCATCGGCATTCAGCAGCACGTTGTGCTCATCGGTGCATCCCTCTACCATGCAGGCGATAGGCTCATGGTCTGGAGTCTCCACGCTGAACTTCATCTGCGCTGGTTCGCCGGCTGTACGCTTCACATCCTCGCCCACCTTGTCGCCATACTGGTTGTAGGTAACCACGCGAATCTCGCCCGGTTCATACTTCACATTGTTCCAGCGGAGGCGATAGCGGTCCAATCGGCTTGACTTGTCCTTACGAACTCTGCCCTGACTCTTGCCATTCACGAAAAGCTCGCCTTCCACACCATCAGTGTAGCAATATACTGGGGTAACCTGTCCTTCCCTGCCCTTCCAGTTCCAGTGAGGAAGAAGATGGGTGGTATGCTGGTGCTCGTTCCAGCGGGCACGATACATATAATATCGGTCCTTTGGAAGTCCGGCAAGGTCGCAGATACCAAAGTAGCTGCTGCGGCTTGGCCAGTAAGTATCGTAAGGAGTCGGCTCGCCCAGATAGTCATAGCCCGTCCACACGAACTCTCCGATCACCCAACTGTAATCATCCTGCATCTTCCAGTCATCATCCGGAAGATTACTCCAGGAGCAATACTCCGTGTCATAGCTGGAGCACTGGCCGTCGGCGTATGGATTGTTGTTGCTGGCACGCACCTGAACCGGGAACTTATACACGCCACGGGAGCTGACGGTAGATGCCGTCTCGGAACCCAGAAGGAAGCCCTGAGGCAACTGCTCGATATTCTTATAATATTTATGTACACGATAGTTGAAGCCCGGAACGTCCATTACCTGGGCAAATCCACTCTTCAGGGCAGCCTCAGCCTGATCCATACCCTGGGTTACAGGGCGGGATGGGTCGTACTGATGACAGATATCCTGCAGATGCTTGGAAATCTCCTTACCCTCCTTGCTCCACTGCTCAGGAATCTCGTTACCGATACTCCACATGATGATGCTAGGATGGTTGCGATGGTGCTTCACCAGGTTGGTCATATCCCTGTCGCTCCACTCCTTGAAGAACTTGGCGTAGCCATTCTGGCACTTAGGATAAATCCACATATCGAAGCTCTCTGCCATTACCATCATACCGAGGGAATCGCAGATTTCCATCTGCATGGTAGAAGGCATGTTGTGGGCTGTACGGATGGCATCGCAACCCATCTCCTTCATCGTCTTGATCTGGCGGATGAGTGCCGCCTTGTTCTCTGCAGCTCCCAACGGACCGAGGTCGTGGTGCAGGCAGACACCCTTGATCTTGCGGGTGATGCCATTGAGCTGGAAACCATTATTCCTGGATACCGAGATGGTACGGATACCGGTCTTCAGCGTCTGGACATCAGCCACCTTCTTTCCTTCATATCGGGTTAACTTCACCTGATAGAGATAAGGAGATTCCGGAGACCAGAGCTGAGGGTTCGATACCTTCAGGGTAGTCTTGATGGCTGGGGTGGCACCAGAGATCGTCTGCTCGGCAACCTTTGTACCAGCCTCATCAAGCAAGGCGATGACGGTTTTTCCCGACTTTCCAATCTTTCCTTCTAAGAGAGCATTCACTTCTACTTCAGCCTCCTGCCTGTCTGCTTTCAGGGTACGCACGAAGGTATCCCAGGTAGAGAAGTTCTCGTTGCCGTAAAGTTCCACGGAAACCGGACGGTAAAGACCGCCGCCTGGATACCATCGGCTGCTTTCCTCTACATTGTTGAGATGAACCTCTACGAGATTCTTCTTTCCGCCAAACTTCACGTAAGGTGTGATGTCGATGCGGAAGGCATTGTAGCCGTAAGCCCATCTGCCAGCCTCCTTGCCATTCACGCTTACCACAGGCTGACTCATCGCACCATCAAAAACGAGGACGGCACGCTTGTAGCCCTTCGGCAACTGAAGATTCATCTTATACATACCCTCTCCAATCCAAGGGAGAGCTCCAGAGCGTCCCGACTTCTCGGTTTTCTCCTTTTCGCCATTCTGCTCGATAGCCACCATCTGCAGATCCCATTTCTTATCGAAAGGACCCGCGATAGCCCAGTCGTGAGGCACGGCTACCTGAGACCACGCTTTGCCATCGCGGGAGAAATCCCACGATGGCAAATTAATGACTTTTCTACTCTGTGCCTGACACATGGTAGAAAGCGCCAGGGCGAGAGACACAAAAGTAATGCTTCTCTTGATCATATCTTTTTCTTCTAAGTTAGTACAATATTCCATTTTAAAATTCGCTTTCTATCGCTCCCAGAGGAAACGAAGAAAGCTAACTCTTACCGGATTACTTGAAAGCATCGAGTGCAGCGGTTGGCTTGCCGCTGTTGTCGAAGGCTCCCTTGTCGTAGCCGTTCCAGCCGCTGTTGCACTCAGGCTCCCAGTAGAACACGCCCTCGCAGGTAGAGATTGCCTTGCAGCCATCCACCATCTTCTTGAGGAATGGAGCAGCATTCTCAGAATTCCACACCATACCAATCTCAGAGATGATGACATCGCAGTTGTATTTGCCGGAAAGGGTCTTGATGTTGCTGAGACAAGCATCGGATACCTGCTCCCAAGTCTTGTCAGTAATCCAATCTGGATAGAGCGACATACCGATGACATCCCACTTGGCACCATTCTGCTTCAAGCCATCAAACATCCAGGTATATTGGCTCAGATTGTTTCCCTTGTCGAGATGCACTATCACCTTAGCCTCCGGATAAACCGCCTTGACGGCATCATAACCGGCATTGATATAAGCGACAAAATTAGCCATATTCTTAGAGGCACGGCCTGTTACCTTCAGGGCAGCATCGCCAACCTCATCATTCCAGAGCATTCCGTCGGTGGTCTCGTTACCTACCTGTACCCACTCTACGTTGACGCCTCTTGCCTTCAAGGCATTCAATACATCCTTGGTATGATCGGCAACCGCCTGCTTCATCTGCTCGAAATCATAGTTTTTCCAGGCAGCAGGAACGCCCTGCTTGGATGGGTCTGCCCAGGTATCAGAGTAGTGGAAGTCAATCATCAGACGCATACCGAGCTGCTGAGCTCTCCATGCCTTTGCCACCACATCATTCTTTCCGTTCCATCCATCCTCTGGGTTTACCCATACACGAAGGCGGATGGAGTTCATGCCGAGGTCGCGGAGAAGCGCCATGCACTCAGTAGCCTTACCGTTAGCATTATAGAACTTCTTTCCGTTCTGCTCCATCTCAGTAATCCAACTTACATCGGCTCCCTTGGCGAAGCCACTCATATCGTATGTCTTCTCCTTTTCGGGAGTGGTATTATCATCATTGCTGCAACTCGTGCCCGTGATAGAAAACAAGAGCGCTGTAGCCAGCAATATGGCTTTTCCTAAAATATTCTTCATTGTTCTTTTGTTTTTTTTGTTTGATTTCGATTGCAAAAGTAGGTTAGAATACCGCAATCTCACGCTAAATATCAGACAAATCTAGCAACAAAAGGGACAAATACCCGAAATATATCGAAGAAAAAGGGAAAAGAAAGAAAAAAGACGCAGGATTCCAGACTGCTATGCGCCCTGAAAGGGCAAAAGCCTTATAAACACCAAAAAGCCGAACCTCTTTGAAAAAGTTCGGCTTTTTAAGTGGTACCACCAGGAATCGAACCGGGGACACAAGGATTTTCAGTCCTTTGCTCTACCAACTGAGCTATGGCACCATACTCTTACAGATGATTTCTCATTTGCGGGTGCAAAGGTACAACAATTATTTGATTCCACCAAATTTTTAAGTGAAAAACTTTTCAAAAAAGATAAA
>NZ_QUCG01000064.1:7584-19493 GCF_003473645.1 Prevotella sp. AM23-5
AAGTGAAAAACTTTTCAAAAAAGATAAAAAAGTGCTTTTTTATTTGGTATTATGGAGATTTTGGTGTACCTTTGCACCGTCTTTGTACTCATAAGTACCACAAAACGGGATTTAGCGCAGTTGGTAGCGCACGTCGTTCGGGACGATGAGGTCGCTGGTTCGAGTCCAGTAATCCCGACTCACCTATAAAATCGGAGCTTATGAAGTTCAAAGACATTTTTTACCTTCAAAAGAAAGACCGACAAGCTCTCCTCACCCTGCTTGCCATTATGATTGTGTGTGTTTCTCTCACGTTCCTGATTCAGGAAAAGCAGAACGATGCTCCTGTGACTTCCCAACTAGACTCCACAAACAGCAATCAAGAGAAAGATGCATCATCTGCCAAAATCCATCACGCCTCCAAATCTCATCCTTTATACAGCAAAGAAGAAGGTATGGTGCACGAACTCTTCCCTTTTGATCCCAATACGGCTAGCGCTGAGGATTTCGAACGGCTGGGATTAGAAAGCTGGCAAGCCAGAAGCATCATCCGTTTCCGGGAGAAAGGCGGCATCTTCTCCCGCCCATCCGATTTCGCCCGGGTCTATGGCATCACCAAGAGAACCTACGAGGTGCTGTTGCCGTTTATCCAGATAGCCGATGATTACAAGCCTGCGGCTGATTTCTACGGAAAAGAAGGATATGGAAGAAGCGGAAGGCACAATACACCTTATTATAATAATAGAAGAAACGATGATACCAAGGTTTATAGTTATCCACATAAGCTGAGAGCCAACGAGCATATCGAAATCAATGGTGCCGATACGACGCTGCTGATGAAGATTCCCGGTATAGGCAGTTACTATGCCAGCCGCATCGTAAGATACAGAGACCGGCTGGGAGGATTTGCATCTGCCCAACAGTTGGAAGAGATCGATGGATTGCCCGAATCTTCCATTGCCTATATCAAGATTGACGAGCAGCAAATCCGCAAGATGAATCTCAACAAGTTAACGCTCAACCAGCTCAAGAAGCATCCCTATCTCAACTTCTATCAAGCCAAGGAAATCTGTGATTATCGCAGGCTGAAAGGTCCACTGCATAGTATAGAAGACCTCAAACTGCTGAAGGATTTCCCACCAGACGAAATAGAAAGGTTGAAGCCCTACATCTGTTTCTAGCTATCCGGCAAGACCTGCATATAAAAAGTAAGGGCAAAAGCATCGTACCCTATTGGCGTACGGTGCTTTTGCCCTTACAAGACTATATGATGAGGAACTAAATGATTCCAAACTGATGCAGGAAGATCAGGAAGATGCAGATTGGACAGATGAATCGGATGGTAAAGAGGAAGACTGGGAAAAGCTTTCCACTTACCGTATTCCAGTTGGTGAATTCATCACGTACAATCTTCTTTGGTACATACCAGCCCAGGAACAGGCAGGTGATGAACGAAGACAACGGCATCAGAAGCTGCGCCGTCAAATTATCACAATTGGAGAGAAAATCCTTACCGAAGAAGCCCAATCCCTCTACCGCTCCCTGAGAAAGAGAACAGAATACTGCGATAACACCACAGACTATCGTCTCAACCCAGGCTCCCTTCGCACGACTTACCTTGCCCTCTTCATAAATAAAGGCGGTACCAATCTCGTGCATCGAGATGGTAGAGGTAAGAGCAGCCAGCACCAACAAGCCATAGAACAATACAGAGATGATGTAACTAACCACCGGCATATTGCCAAAAGCCTGCTGGAAAACATTAGGCAGGGTGATGAAGATAAGCGACGGACCACTATCCGGCTGAACTCCCACAGAGAAAGCTGCAGGGAAGATCATCAATCCTGCCAATACGGCTATGACCGTATCGATGGTTACAATCTGAGTGGCTGATTTCAAGAGATTCGTCTGTCGGTTGAAGTAAGAAGCGTAGGTGCAAAGACATGCCGTACCCATACTCAGCGAGAAGAAAGCCTGTCCCAAAGCCTCGAGCAGCACATTCTCATCTACCTTGCTGAAATCCGGTTTCAGCAGGAACTCCACTCCCTTCATCGCCCCCGGCAATGAGCAGGAAGCAATCACGATGACCACCAACAGGATGAAAAGCAGTGGCATCAAGATCTTGGATGCCTTTTCAATACCGTTGCGAACACCGCGAACCACCACCATGTGGGTGAGCAGGATAAAGCCTAAAGCCCATAATACAGGACGAATCGGATCGGATGCAAAGGTCTGGAAATAGCTTTTTACATACTCCGGATCACCATGCACGCCGCCGATGATACTTGCATAAAGATACTGCAAGCACCAGCCTGCCACAACGGAATAAAATCCGAAGATGATCATGGAAGTGATGATGCCCATCAATCCCAAGGCACCCCACGCCTTATGCTTACCCAGATTGGTATAAGCACGGGCTGCATTGGATGCAGAATGACGACCGATGATAAATTCGCTCAGCATACCCGGCAAACCCAGCAGAATGATGCAGACTAAATAAATCAGGATGAAGGCTGCGCCACCATTCTGACCAGTCATATATGGGAAACGCCAAATGTTTCCCAATCCCACAGCAGATCCCGCCGTGGCGAGAATAATGCCTAACTTGCTTCCGAAATTTCCTCTTGTTTCCATTATGTTAATGTTAAATGTGTAGGATCTATGTTTATTGAAGAACTACACCTTATTATATATACCTTAATATTATATATACCTTACGTCCAAACTCCGATTATCACAAAACTCCAAACTGGTTTAAGAACACCAGCAAGATGAGGATTGGGCACACGAACTTAATCAGGAAGAAATAGATGCCAAAGAGGCGACCCTTCAAGGTTCCCCAGTTGGTAAACTCATCCTTTAAAATCTTCTTTGGTACATACCATCCCAGGAACAGACAGGTAAGCAAGCCTCCCATTGGAAGGAAAATCTGTCCGGTGATGAAATCAAACCAATCGAAAAGCGTCTTGCCCAACCAGGAAAGCTTATCGGTAGCTCCCAATGAGAACGAACAGAATGCACCAATGATGGCACAGGAGATGGTTACAATCCAAGCACCCTTCTTACGGTCGATCTTCAACTCCTCGTAGAAGAACGAAGTATTCACCTCGTGCAGCGACATCAGAGAGGTCAATGCTGCCACTGACAGAAGTACATAGAACAGCAGGGAGATAATCCATCCCAATACAGGAAGTGCCGCAAACGCCTTGTTGAAGACATTCGGCAAAGTGATGAAGATGAGTGACGGACCACTATCCGGCGAAATACCAACAGAAAAGGCTGCAGGGAAAATCATCAGACCCGCCAATACTGCAACCATCAAGTCGATGACTGAAATCTGCAATGCCGACTTAAAGAGATTGGTCTGGCGACTGAAATAAGATGCATAGGTACAGATGCAACCCATACCGATACTCATAGAATAGAACGACTGTCCCAAGGCATTAAGGAACACATTGCGATCTACCTTTCCAAAATCAGGCTTGAGCAGGAACTCGACACCCTTGCCCGCATCAGGCAACAGGCAGGAAGCCACAACGATGATGAGCAGCAGGATGAAAAGCAGCGGCATCATCACCTTGGATGCCTTTTCGATACCGCCACGAACACCATGGATAATCACGAAATGACAAATCAGGAAAATAACCACCGTCCACAATACAGGACGGAACGGATCGGCAGCAAACTCCTGGAAATACTGAGTCACATAATTGGCATCACCATGCAGTTCGCCTATGATGCTGGCATACACGTACTGAAGGCACCAACCCGAAACCACGGCATAGTAACCCGTAATCAGGAAACCCGTGAGCACTCCCAGAAATCCCACCCACTTCCAGGCTGTGCCATTGGCAAGCTTGGCGTAGGCGCGAGCTGTATTGGAAGCACCATGGCGACCGATGATAAACTCCGAAATCATACAAGGGATGCCGAGCAAAAGCACGCATCCGATGTACACCAAGATAAAGGCTGCGCCACCTTCCTGACCAGCCATATAAGGGAAGCGCCATACGTTACCCAAACCTACGGCACCACCAGCGGTAGCAAGAATCATTCCCAACTTACTACCAAAACTACCTCTATTTGAATCTGCCATTTCGTTTACTTTCTCCTTATTATTTTTTAATCCTTATTATTTCTTTTAAAAAACTTAGATTCTTCTTTATTATTTCACATCAAACTCACAGCGCTATTATATCTTTCTTAACGCTTTAGCTCTTTGACGCTGCAAAATTATAAAAAATAATCCAAATAAGCGTATAAATCGAAAGTAAATTATGCAAAATCCTAAATAATTATGCAATTTTATAGCAAATCACGCCATTTACAGAATGGATTTGTCAAAAGATGCGAATTATAGAAGCGTTTGTCTCCTGTAACTTCGCGATCGATGAAATCCGGTTTCTCGTAAGTTTCGGTCTCGCTTTCCAGTTCAACCTCCGCCATTACCAAGCCATCGTTGTCACCATAAAACTCGTCCACCTCGAAGATATGTCTGCCACTTTTCACGAGATAGCGGCGCTTATCAATCACACCTCCCTGGCAAAGCTGCAGGAGATGCTGCGCCTCGTCCATGGTAATCTCCTTTTCAAACTCATAGCGGGTCATTCCGCCATTCACCGACTTCCCCTTGATGGTAAGGTAAGCCTTGTCGTCTCGGGTGCGAACACGCACCGTAGCCCCTTCAGCCGGAATATATCCCTGCTGGATATGACTACTAGAAAAGGCGGCGCTTTTGTAAGCGTCGCCCTTCTTGACGAGGAATTTTCTTTCTATTTCCAATCCACTCATTTCTTACTCATTTTATGCAATAGAAGCTTATTATGCGATAGAAGCTATTATGCAATCGAAGCTGCATAGATGGCAAAGAGAGCACCCAGTACAATCAAAGAGATGAAAATCCACTTTACTACTTTCTCGCCCTTGGCAGCCTGCTTCTTCTGATAAGCCTCATGCTTGGCTCTTCTTAAATCTTTATTTCCACTCATAGTTATCTTATTTTTAGGTTGTTATAATTCTATTGTTCGTCATCGGTAGTTGGGAACTCCATCAGGTATGCCTTGATGAAATCATCTATCTTGCCGTCCATAACGCCATCCACATCAGAGGTCTGATAGTTGGTACGATGGTCTTTCACACGACGGTCATCGAAGACATAGCTTCTAATCTGGCTTCCCCATTCTATCTTCTTCTTGCCAGCCTCTATCTTCGCCTTGGCTTCGAGGCGCTTCTTCATGGCGCGGTCGTAGAGTTGACTCTTCAAGAGCAACAATGCCTTGGCACGGTTCTTCGGCTGATCGCGGGTCTCGGTGTTCTCGATGAGGATTTCTTCCTCCTCGCCCGTATCAGGATCTGTGTACCAATAACGCAGACGGACACCCGACTCCACCTTATTTACATTCTGACCACCGGCACCACTCGAACGGAAAGTATCCCAGGAGAGCTTGGCAGGATCTACATACACCTCGATGGTATCATCCACCAGCGGAGTAACGAAGACACTGGCAAAACTGGTCATTCGCTTGCCCTGAGCATTGAAAGGAGATACACGCACCAGACGATGCACACCATTCTCGCTCTTCAGATAGCCATAGGCGAACTCGCCGCCCTCGATGGTCATCGTCACGCTCTTGATACCAGCCTCATCGCCTTCCTGCATATCGGTGATGGTTACCTTGTAGCCATGAGCCTCAGCCCAGCGCATATACATACGCATCAGCATCTGGGCCCAATCCTGACTTTCCGTACCACCGGCACCGGAATTGATCTTGAGCACGCAGTCCATCGGATCTTCCTTCTGGCGAAGCATATTCTTCAACTCCAGGTCTTCGATGGCCTTGATAGCCTTGCCGTAATCGGCATCCACCTCTTCCTCGGTCACCATTTCGTCCTTATAGAAATCGAAGGCGAGCTTCAATTCATCGGCATAAAGGCGCACGGTCTTATAGCCATCGAGCCATTTCTGGATGCTCTTCACCTTCTTCATCTGTTCCTGCGCATACTTTGGGTCTTCCCAAAAGTCAGGAGCCTGGGTGCGGAGCTGCTCCTCCTCGAATTCTACTTTCTTCTGGTCGATATTGAGATAATGATGGAGAGCATCGGCTCTGTCCATCACATCTTTCAACTGGTCAGCTGTAATCATTAACTTTGCATTTTAAAGTAAAACCATTATTCCTCATACATCTTGTCAATCTCCGCCTTATAGTTCTTGTTGATGATAGGACGGCGAATCTTCAATGTATTGGTCAACTCTCCCGACTCCATAGAGAAATGGTGAGCCAGGAGCGTGATACGCTTGATCTGCTCATAATAAGCCAGGTGCTGCTGAAGAATCTGGATGCGGTCCATCAACATCTTCTGCACCTTCTCGTTGGCACACAGGTCCTCACGGCAGGCAAAGGCGATATGATGCTCACGAGCCCAATCCTCTACGAGGCGGAACTCAGGTACAACGAGGGCTGAAACGAACTTGCGCTGGTCGGCGATGACTGCCACCTGATCGATGAACTTATCCACCAGGAGCAAAGACTCCACCTGCTGCGGAGCGATATATTTACCATTCGAAGTCTTGAACAAATCCTTGATACGCTCGGTGAGGTAAAGCTCACCATCCTTCATATAGCCGGCATCACCGGTATGGAAGAATCCATCCTTATCGAAGGCCTTGGCATTGGTGGTATCGCGATGATAATATCCTGGAGTGATGGTAGGTCCCTTGAGGAGCACCTCGTTATCCTCACCGATCTTGACCTGGATGCAGGAGATAGGACGACCCACCGAACCCAGACTGTGCTTCTTGTCGAGATGATCGCAAGATACGGTAGCAAGACTCTCTGTCAAGCCATAACCCACCACCATATTGATACCGATGGCATGTACGAATTCCTCCACCTCAGGACTTACGTAAGCGCCTGCCGTAGGGAAGATATTAGGATTATCCAAGCCCAACTGCTTGCGCACGATGCTCAGGATAGTCTTGTTGACAATCTTATATTCCAGCTCCAGAGCCAGAGGAGGACGCTTACAGTTGGCGATATAATCAATGTTACGCTTCTTTCCCACAGCCAAAGCATGATAGAAAAGTTTCTTCTGGATAGGACCGGCATCATCCATCTTAGCCTTCACGGCGATATACACCTTCTCCCAGAAACGAGGCACACTGCACATACAGGTAGGGCGCATCTCGCGCATACTCTCCTGAATCTCCTGTGGATAGGTATTGATGATGAGCTGGGCACCCTCACTCAAGCAGAGATAAGACCAGGCACGCTCAAAGATATGGGTGAATGGAAGGAAATCGATGACTCGATCCTTGTCGGTAACAGGCACACACTCATTGTTGGCCTTCAATGCAGCTGCATACTGACTATAGGTCAGCATTACGCCCTTGCTGTCACCGGTAGTTCCACTGGTATAAAGGATATCAGCCAAATCATCCATATTTGCCTGCTTGTAGAGCTCCTCTACCTCCGTCTGACGAGGAAGATTCTCACCCAACTTCAGAAAGTCCTTGAAATAGAGGGCTGCAGGGTCATGTGTACTGATGCGCACACTGGAATCGAAGATGATGATGCGCTCCAGGGATGGGCAGAGGGCAAAGATACGATGTGCCTTGTCATACTGCTCCTGTTCGCCAACGAAGAGAAAGCGAATCTGGGCATCATTGATCATATATTGAATCTGCTGCTCACTACTGTTGGCATAGAAAGGTACTGCAGTAACCCTGATACCGTATGCACCGAAATCGGTGTACAGATAATGCACACAGTTCTGCGAGAAGACAGCTATTTTGTCTTGTGGTTTAGCCCCAAGATTAAGAAGGGCATTGCTCACTTGTTTCACTCTTAGGGAAAACTGATTGAATGAAACCGTTTGCCACTGGTCACTACCAAACTTCCTGAAGGTAAGCGCAGGCTTATCTCCCCACTTCTTAGCAAGGTCATGAACCAGAACCGAAAGATGACTATTAATTTGCATAAGCTTAGTATTATAATATTGGTGCAAAGATAATAGAATTTGTTAAGAACACAAAATAAAATGTTGGTTTTTCCACTTTATATGCTCTTTTTTTCGTAACTTTGTCCCCAAAACATTAAAAAGAGAGATTATGATGACACAGGAACAATATGTTAGCGATGCGGTGCAACTGCTCAAAAAGCTGATTGCCACTCCATCGGTAAGCCGCAACGAAAAAGATGCTGCCGACATCATGGAGCAGACCATCCGCAGCTATGGTTTCGAACCGCAGCGCGAGGCAAACAACCTCTGGATTATCGACCCTCACTACGATGAGAGCCGTCCTACCTTGCTGCTCAATGCCCATATCGACACCGTGAAGCCCGTGGCTTCGTGGAGTCGCGAACCTTTTTCTCCAGATGTAGAAGATGGCGTGCTTTATGGACTGGGTAGTAACGACTGCGGTGGCGGATTGTGTTCCCTTCTCCAGATTTTCCGAATGCTGACGGAGAAGCCGCAGAGCTACAACCTGATTTATCTGGCTTCCGCCGAAGAAGAGGTTTCCGGAAAGGATGGCATCACACGTGCCCTACCCTTGCTTCCACACATCGATCTTGCCATTGTGGGAGAACCTACAGGCATGAATCCTGCCGTAGCCGAAAAGGGACTGATGGTGCTGGATGTGATTGCTCATGGCAAGAGCGGCCATGCGGCAAGAAACGAAGGAGTGAATGCGATCTACGAGGCACTGGATGACATGCGCTGGATTCGTGATTACAAATTCGAGAAGGTAAGCGAATTCCTGGGTCCTACCAAGATGACGCTCACCGTAGTGAATGCCGGAACCCAGCATAATGTGATTCCAGACAAGTGCACGATGCTTGTGGATATCCGAACCAACGAGTTTTACGACAACGAGGAGGTTTACGAGTTTATCCGCCAGCACCTCAAGAGCGAGGTAAAGGCACACAGTTTCCGTCTGAAGTCATCACGTATCGACCCGGAGCATCCTCTTATCAGGAAATGTGTAGCTATGGGTATGAAGCCATTCGGAAGTCCTACCCTCAGCGATCAGGCATTGATGCATTTTCCATCCTTCAAGCTGGGGCCGGGCGAATCTTCCCGCTCCCATTCTGCCAACGAGTTTATCCGCATCAGCGAAATACGCGATGCCATTGCTAAATACGAAACCCTCTTAGATGGCGCTGCCATCTAAGAGGGTTTCCTCTATCTGTCTATACAGGTAACCTTGAGATTTCCTATATTTTATCTTCCCAGCCAAGCCTCAGGATTGAGTTTGGCAGTCTCTTTTCTAAGCTGGAACTGTAGGATGTTATCAGAGCCTACACTACCCAAAGCCTGACGGGTACTAACCTTCTGACCCTTATGTACGCTGACCGATTTCAGGTTGCAATATACCGAGATGTAGGCACCATGGCGAACCAGGACATTCCACATACCACCGTATCCGAAGACGGCACTCACCTCACCATCGTAGATGCTGCGAGCCACACAACCCGGCTTACCCTGGATATTGATACCCTTGTTGTCGAGGGTAACGCCCTTCAATCCCTGAACATTATACTGTCCGAAGTGGCTCACGATGCGATAACCGCCGCTGATAGGCATAGGCAATCTGCCACGGTTTGCCTCGAATCCACCACTCAACATTCTATCTACCGAACTCAAGGTTGCCGCTTCCTGCGCCTCCTTCTTGGCAGCAGCAATCTCACGGGCCTGACGCTCCTCATCCGCCTTGGCTTTCAGCTCAGCAGCCTTGCGGTCAGCTTCCGCCTTCTTAGCCGCCTGTTCGGCAGCAGCTTCACGAGCCGCCTGTTCTGCGGCAGCACGCTGAGCAGCTTCGGCAGCAGCACGGGCCTTAGCCTGCGCCTTTGCTTTAGCCTTCGCCTCAGCCTGGGCAGCAGCTTCTTCCTGCGCCTTTCTAGCAGCCTCGGCAGCAGCACGAGCCTCCTCGGCAGCCTTTCTTCTTGCCGCCTCTGCAGCAGCCTCACGAGCCTTCGCCTCAGCAATACGACGTGCATTCTCCCTTGCAGCAGCCTCAGCAGCAGCTTTCTTACGCGCCAGTTCCTCTGCACGCTTCTTGGCAGCAGCGGCTGCAGCTGCCTTGCGCTTAGCCTCGGCAGCAGCACGGGCACGAGCCTTGGCTACTTCCTGCTGGATCAGGCGGTCGATCTGAGCATTGATGGCAGCATCCTTCTGGCGCTGGTCGGCGATGACAGCCTGAATGGTCTTCTGCTGCTTCTGCAGTCCGTGTACCATCTCCTGCTGCTGGGTCTGCTTGCCTTCGAGCACGGTCTTCTCCTGCTTGCCCTTATATAATAAGGTATTCTTATGTCCCTTTACATTCTGCAACTGCTTGTGCTTATCGTTCACCTGCTGCTGCTTAGCCTTTACAGCCTCGCCCTGCACCTTCTGATAAGAAGAGTACTGGCGGATGAACGAGAGACGGCGGTACATCTGGGTCAGGTTCTTGGCACTGAAGATAAACATCAGCTTGTCCTGCACCGTATGATGCCGGCTCATATATCGCATAGAACGGATATACTTGTTCTTTCTATCCTGCAACTGCTGCTGAAGGGTCTTCAACTGCGCCTGCAGGATACCGATGTTTCCATTAATATGATGAATATCCTTCTCGATACCTTCAATCTTCTTCTGACTCTGGTCTATTTCGCCATTCAGCGCCATCAGGTCTTCCAGGCGCTTTTTCACGTCAGCCTTGTTCTTGCGCAAAGCCTGCTCCTGCTCCCTGATTCTTCGCTGGATATCGGCACGCTGCCCCTGCAATCCTCTGATAGAAGCATTGCTATAGGTAGCAGCACGGCGTTCTGCCTTGGTAGGTGCCTTGGCACGGCGAGCCGCCGGTTTTCTTTGAGCCTGATGTTTACGATTGGCAACAGCGGTTTTCTTCACCGGCTTTTTATGCACCGTTTTCTGCGCATAGGGAGCAAGCGAGAACATGATTGCCAATAGGAAAAATATAATTCGCTTCATTATTCAATACATGATTTCATTGTTTTCTTTCGCGACAAACACTACATATTCATCAGTTTGCCGAGTACATCCTCTGGAGCCACCTTCTTGTACTTGTCAGACACTTCGGTCTGTGCCTCCCATTTACTGTCGGTCTTCACGCTCTTCATATCGATGTTGATCTTCACCACCTGAGGCTTGTTGTTCACCATAGCAGAGAGCGTAAGATTCTGGGTAGCCGGGAACATCTTCACACCCACGCTCTTGAAATTGCTGTATTTCAGATTGAGCTTGGCTGCGCTGGTGCTTCTGTCCTGATACACCACATTGGCCTCGGTGATTCTGCCCGAATTACGGTTGGCTGTCCAGGTATAGTTCAGTTTACCATATTGCAGAGCCACAGGTACATTCTCACCCACAGCATCCAGGTTGGCAGAGAACTTCTTCAGGTCTGCATCTGTCACCTTCTTGGTTCCAGGCACGAGCAACTGGTTCCAGAAGAGTGCCTGGAGAGAATAGAAGTTTACGCCCTGCTTCTTCAGGAAATCCACCTGGGTATAATCTGCCTTGATGTATTCCTTGTGAAGGCGGTCGATGATCAGCACATAGTTAGGGGTGAATTCCAGTCTTCCCACTTCTGTACCCAGGATAGGGATGAAGAGCTGGATGCGGATTACCTCATCCTTGCGCATACTCAACTTGCCCGGCACGGTGATGTCCTTATCTGCTGCCTGCAGATTGAAATTCATATTGCCCACAATATTATTGGTATAAACCTGATTATCTGATACTTTCTGAACGAAAGCCAGATTCCTGAGCGCAGCCGACTGCTCCGCCTTTGTCTCGGTCTTCTTATCGTTGGCATTCACCTTTCCAGCTCCTTCCATCTTCTTGGTAGTGCCGCAGGAAGCCATCAGCAGGAGTGCCGCAGCAGCTACTGCCATATTCATCTTCTTCATTGTATATTGTTTTTTTTTATT
>NZ_QUCG01000065.1:0-19429 GCF_003473645.1 Prevotella sp. AM23-5
ATGAACAAAACAGATTTACATTCATCATTACTCTTCCTGATGCTTAAACTGGAAGAGGCAAAGAGCAACCCGATGCTCGACAAGAACTTTGTCTTGGCATTGACGGAAGTGCTCAGATATTTCCGTGATAACGGAGAGTTGAAGAAAGCCTATGAAATCCAAAAGGATTCTTTTATAGACCTTGCTAAAGGTAATTGGGCGAAATGGATAATGGAGATTCTTGCATCTAAAACACAAGAAGACGGAGTTGATGTAGAATTAACAAACATTGATGCCTTAATAAAGGAATGCACTTCTGATGAGTTCATCGAAAAGAAAATCAAGGATATTCTTGGCGATCAGGCGAGTAAAGACGAATAGTTATGGAAAGACTAACTAAGGCTATGGATAAGTATTTGTCGGAAGCTATTGCTGAATGGGATAAAAAGAAGACTGCCGGATCAGGTAGAAAAAAGGTCAGAAACTAAAATAAATAATAGATATGAAAATAGAAATCACAAAAGTTACAGATTGGGAGCGAGTGGTGGATGCTGCTCGCTTCACACAGCGAAAAGAACCGCTGGGTAAGGAGCCTAGCGATGAGTTCAAGAAACAGATGATTCTCAGCGAGCACTCGCCACTGAGATTGCTGGAGTTCGATATTAAGATGTATGGCATACCATACTGGGTGAGCAACCATTTTGTTCGCCACGTTCACGCTCAGCCATTCGTCTCAACCTCCCGACCGGATATTACTGGCTCCAAGGTATCTCGCCACGATATGCGTCAGGATGATTTGGTCAACTTGCAGCTATCCCTCAACGCTCAGGAGATTATTAATATCTCTAAATTGAGACTCTGCAATAAGGCATCCGAAGAAACAAGAGAGATGTGGTATAAGGTACTTGATAAGCTGGCTTGCATCGAGCCTTTGCTTGCATCAGCTTGTGTTCCTCAATGTGTGTACAGAGGATTCTGCCCTGAACAAAAGTCATGTGGCGGAGACAAGAAAAAAATATTTTCTGTTACAAGAAAATACTACAAAAATCTAGAATTATACACAGCACACTAACAGACAATGAAAAATCCAAAATATACCGTAAACGAATATGTCGGTGGTCACTTCGAGTACATCACTCCCTGCCCATTCGGCATTCAAGGCAAGTACACCCACGAACTCCTGATGGTAGGAAGCCTTGCTTGCCAGCGATGTGAGCACTTCCGAGGTATCAATACAGAGGATTGTGTTGTATCTTGTGGAATCGAATAGTTATAATAGTGCAGCCTATCTGCATTCATCTTAATAATTAATCAAATTTAATATATGAATACAAAGAAGATTTCAATTATTCAGCGCATCACAGAGCGCATCCTTGGCAAGAAGTTCTATATCGCAGTTATTGCCAACAAGGGAACCAGCAACTACTTCGTTAACTCTAACATCTATCGCTCAGAAGAGGATGTTATCGCTTATCAGAAATACATCACCACTGACGAGAGAATGAAGGAGAGCTTCGATTTTGTATGCTACTACTCCTTCCGTTCCAAGTTCGACTTCCGCATTCCTCTTGGCGGCAAGCCATTATCTCTTGAAGAGGCAAAGGAACTTAGCAAGAAATAAGGTATGGGAAAGTTGATTGACCTGAAAGGAAAGCGGTTTGGCAGACTCTATGTCTGCTGCCGCTCCGGCAAATCCAGTAAGAATGGTGTTTATTGGATATGCAAGTGTGATTGTGGTAGAGGTGTTTCTGTTCTATCCTGCAATTTGCTCCGAGGAGTAACCAAGTCTTGCGGTTGTCTCAGATCAGAGAATGCCAAGCTTCGCCTTCGCCAGTACAACGAGAAGAAGGCAAAAGTAAACGGATAATAATCTTTTCTAACCAAAACTTCGTATATTTGCAAAATGATATTCAGTTATATTAAAGACAAGTGCCGGAACATTCAAGGTTTCCTGCACAGAAATAATTTCGTAGTGCTTGATGGTAGAGCCAATTCTGTTACTCTCTCGCAGGGCATCTACAACCATATTATGCAGATAGAGCGCACAGATAGCTCCATCTTCGTCTTCCATATCTCCAGCAGAGGAACATACGGATTCTGCCTGAGAGAGGACTGGGAGGAACTTCGCAAGTCTCAGACTATCTTCTGTCCGCTCCAGTACAATCAGGAGCACAAGAAGATTGGTTTCCGCAGCGAACGACCATCTGTTACAGCCATACTTGATGATTACAATCTCCCACTCAACAAGATGGTGCGCCTGACCTGCATTCCTCGCAAGAACAAAAATGGCGAGGCATACTACGAGATCATACGTCCAAACCCATAACAATACAAATATGATTAAAGAAGTATTATTTCAAGGTCTTTCCCACTCACCTTCCGACCACGAAAGCCAGGAGGGTGAGTTGGGAACTTGCCTGAACCTCATCAACGAGGATGGAGCACTCCACCCTATCCACCAGCCAGTGGTGGTTGATTCTGCCATCACCATACCTGATGGAGCCAGCATCGAACTGATTCACAAGGTTACTCACAATAACACCATTCACTCTCACTACATCATCCGTAATGGTAATACTTGGTATTGGACAGAGAAAGGTGGAAACGGAACCAAGAACACCATTAGTCTTGGCGATTTCCAAGTCAATGCCGTGAGTGCCATCGGAAACATCTTGTGTTTTGTGGGAGAGGAAAGCACTAAGTATGCCTATTGGAACGGAAGCGATTACACTAGTTTCGACTTATCCGCCATCAACTATAGTGCAGTTATCTCAAACACAAAGTCGGTGGTATGCAATGCTTCCGTTAATCTTGGTGATGATTGGGATTCCGCTTTTGTGTCAAACAAGTATTATTCCAATAAAACAGATACTTCTCTTAAAGGTGCATCCATCATTTTCAATGCTTTGGATGCGCTGATCAATAAACAGTTGGAGGAGAATGGCACGGAGTATTTCAAATATGCCGTTTTTGGTGTAATCGCCATCCGTCTATATGATGGTGTATCATACATCAATATATCAAATCCATTTGTTCTTGCACCTGAAACAACATTCAACAAGTTTATCTGGTATCAAGAGAAAAAGGCTGTTGGTACTAGCACAAGCCTTCATACTCACTCCATCGTTATCAATATGGATATACCCGAAGGTCTTGAAGATCTCATCAGCGGTGTAGATGTTTATCTTTCCCAGCCGGAATCATTTATTGATACGGAGAAACAAACCAAAGGTATATCACGATATAAGTGCTACCTTTGGAACGACAAAATGGCATCAGGAGTTAATTGCGATGCTTTTCAATATCTGTCAGAGGAAGATGTATATCAGTCTTTCGAGAAGAAATCTTTCTATCTGAGCACAAGCATCAGCAAGGATAAATTCGGCACAGCTATTCCTCTCAAACGAGTATTGGAGACCGAGGAAAGTATTTCTCTTGCAGACTTTCAGAGAAGTTCATTTGGCGGTCAATGTTCCATTACATACAACAACCGCTTGCATATCGGAAACGTGAAGAAGACTATCTTCAATGCTTTCGATACGAATATTTTCTCCAGCCGGAAAGTCTCGAATAATCAGATGTACCTGAATGAGTACACTGATCTTGCCCCCAATAATACACTCTCTACCGATTACATCTGTGATGCAGTATATCAGGTCAGCATCAGCGAGAATAGTATCAAGAGAGATATTTACTACAAGGGCAAGCTGCAATACCCTCTCAGCCCAATCTTGGCATATCCTAGCACTCTTGCTACGGCTATGACCATTTACTTCTATCTCCCTAAGTACAGCAAATACTACTCAAAGAAAGTTAAGTTGAAACCTTCCGAGACGTTCGGAATGTCTTACTATATCAACATCAGTAAGAACCGCTCGACACCAGTTGCAGCAGATAGACAGACTTCAAATACTTTGAACAACGAGGGATTTGGAGGAAGAACAGATGCACCAACAGAAACAGAAAGTTCAGAGTTGTCTGATTATATGTATCGTTATCACGATGATGCCGGACTTCCTGCCTTTATGCAAGTATATCGCCATAAGCTCATCAAGAGCGGTTCTTCTGGTGGAGACTTTGGAGGTGGCAGCACTATAGCAAGCGAAACCAGTGGAGGAAACTTTGGTAGCGGAAGTGGAGCCATTATCCCTTCTGAATATACTTGGGATTCTACACCGATTGATACGGGAGACTTCACCGAGATTACGGAAGCCGAGTATAATGCAGCATTAAGCAAGACCGACAATCAGAAGTATGTCTCTCAGCAGCCTAATGTAGTCAAGGTCAGCGAAGCCGAGAATCCGATGGTGTTCCCTGCCAAGAACTCGGTTCAGGTTGGATCATCCATTATCAATGCGCTTGCCGCCAATACCCGACCAATCAGCGAGGGTCAGTTTGGTGAAGCTCCTCTCTATGCCTTCACCGATGAAGGTGTATGGGTGTTAATGACCAATCAGGAAGGAACCTACGATGCCCGACAGCCAGCCAACAGAGATATTTGCTACAACCCTAAGGGTATCTTGCAGATTGATGATGCCGTTCTGTTCCCTACGGAACGAGGTATCATGATGCAGCGAGGCAGGGATTCCGAGTGTATCACAGATGTTCTTGATGGTTATCCGTTTGTCTTCACCCAGATATTCAAAAACGACTATCAGAAGAAGCTGCTTACACTTGGGGGCATTCCTGAATATGATACCCAATATATCAGATTCAGAACATTCCTGCAGAAGGCGAGCCTGATCTATGATTATTACGATAACCGCATCATCGTGTTCAGACCCGACTACACCTATGCGTATGTGTTTTCCTTGAAGAGCAGAATGTGGGGAACGATGCACAATGTGTTCCGTTCCACCGTCAACTCCTACCCTGAGTCTTATGCCATCAATCAGAGCGGAAAGATTGTTGATGTATATGTCAAGGAGCCATCGGGAAGCGTTTCCTATTTCTTCTGTACACGTCCGTTGACTCTCGGTCAGGAGAATATTCACAAAACGATGTTCAAGAGCATCATCCGTGGTTATTTCCGCAACGCTGCAAAAGGTAAGGTTGGTGTGGTGCTTTATGGAAGCAACGACCTCTTCAACTGGTTCTACATTCATTCTTCCGTCAACCAGCTTCTGGCTGGTATGGCAGGATCACCTTATAAGTATTTCCGATTTGCGGTAATGGGCAGTCTCAGCTACGATGAATCCATTCATAGCGTAGGAACTGAGTTTGTTGTCCGACTGCAAAATAAGCTTAGATAAGTTTTTTTTACATACATAATTTTATATCAAAACAAAAAGAGCAGCCGTCTGTGAAGATAGCTGCCCTTGCTTTTTCGTTAACCATAAGTCTAGAAAGGATGAAGCCTGATCCTTGCTCTTACCGCAGAGCGGTTGCTTGCATTCTTTATTTTTTCCTTCTTCTCTTCCGCCAGTGCCCAGAACCTGTCTGAACCTTCGGGATAGACCACCATCAACCATTCGTATAATGCCTGATTGACTATATAGTCGTGAATATACACGGTCATGGTATGCACACTCGTAGAAGAGAATCCATTTGGCATTCTCAGAGCCAGATAGTAGGCTTCCTCATCATTGGTAGGCGAACCGATACACTCCTCCCACTCATTGGAATCAAAGCCGCTTCCCAGCATTTCCATCTTGGTGAATCGGTAGAGCACTTCCCTGCAATCCTCTATGGTGGAATCCAAGATTCTTGCCAGTTTATCCCGATTGCCACCCTCTGCCACATCATAGATATTATGGATGAGGTGGGAATCTGCTACCCCACTCCTAATCGAATCCGCATAAGTGTAAGCCGTATTTCTAATGTCGTAGATCAGCTCGCTCTTCTGCAGTTCTATCATCACCTTGTGACCCTTGTTGCAAGTCTTCATGCTGCACCTCCCCTCTATGCGCTAGGAGCTGTCCGGCTAGGTCGCTCACGTCTGTTGAACGTTTCGTGCAAGTTTCTCAATGACACAACCGCCAGTTCGCTATACACCTTCGCTTCATTAGGATTGGTAATGGTGAACCAATCCATCATTGCCTTGTTGATGATATAGTCGTGGATGGAACTGGTCAGCGCATCCTTCAAGCCCAGCGAGTAATTGGATGGAAGCGAAAGCTTGATGATGATATTGTCGGTATCACTGATCAGCTTGTTGGATGCCGTAGTGCCGGAACCCTTCTCAATAGCTTCGCTCAACTCTACCAGCAACTGGCTATAGGCATTCTGAATGCTTCGCAATGCCTGATTCTTATCTTCATCATCATCGCTAGCCTGAATATTGCTGGCAGCCTCAGCATCCATATCCGCAGCTCTTCGGCTCCGTCCTGTCAGGAACGCTTTGTTCTGGAAGTCGTATATGAGTTCACTCATATACAACGTGATAGTTAAATTCTTTCTTGGCATACTTTTATATTTTAGTTCGTGTTGGCTTGGTCTTGTTGAACACCTTATCCTTGATGTCGAGCAGAAGAGCAGCCGCATTATCGGCATACTCCTTCACCTTGTCGTTAGCCGTAATCTCGCACCATTTGGCAACGATGCTGTTCACGATGAACGAAGTGGCGGACGAAGTGATGGAACCGCTCATGTTGGTATCGAACCGGCTAGGCATACTCAGAGTCCAGTTGATGTTGCCATCAGTAGAAGAGCCGATGGTGGGCATGAATCTTTTCAGGAGATTGAGCAGCGCATCCTTCGATTCATTATAGAATCGCTCTATCATCGCCAAGTCGGCATCCGTAACAAATATCTGGTCGAAGGCAGACTTGCCATCATCCAGCTTATTCTTTGCACCTAGATAAGCGGTAGTCTTCGCCACCTCCTCATAGATGCTACTTTTTGTGATTGAAATTGATAAATTTGCCATTCTTATGTTTCCTATAGATGATTAAACCTAAAATGATGAGCAGGGCGCACATCGCTCCCATCGACCACATCGCATACTTCAACTGAAACTGCTCCCACTTGGAGAGCTGCTTCTCTATCGGATAGGGTACTGGGATGGAGTCTCTTCGGATGAAGGAATCCACCCTTACCTTATACTGGGTCTTCATAACCACCTTCTTATGCCATCGGTCAACGAAAAGGGTATCTCCCATCTGTGAACTTGATACCGAATCATGCACGAAAATGCTGTCAGAAGTATGCAGGGTATCGCATTTTACTACGTCACGATATACGAATTTCTCCATCGGGACGTAGGAAGTCTTACATCCCGACATAATAAATGCTACCAGCAGCATAGCCAAAATGTAGATCAGCAACTGCCACAAATCCGAATCATACCACTTCTTCATAAGCCTATACCTTTAATGCAACCTTAGCTCTCTTCAAGAATGTTCGTCTGTGCTCCAAGCCGTATGTGCCGCCATTGATGGTCTTGGTGATTGCAAGGAAGCTATCACTATCAGCCAGCTCATTCAAGCCGTGCTTCCACCACCACCACATCGCACTCTTGGTTGCGCCCAATGGCTGCTCCAGCAGTTCGGGATGCTCCATGATGTCACCTCGGCAGTACTTGCTCTTCTGGTAAGCCTGATAGTTGGCTCTACCCGTAATCTGAATCAAGCCCCTGCCCCTATACTTGTAGCCATCGCCATCTTTCAGGTTGCCGAGCATATTCTTCAACCTACCCACATCATACCTTTGGAAGTAAGCTTTGTCGCCCACTTCCTTGGTATATCTCAGCTCGCTCGTTTCGTGGGCTATCTGAGCCAAGAAATGTGCCATTCGCTTCGGTGTATCAATATGGAAAACCTCGGCATAGCCGTTGATGTAAGGCAGGAAAGCATCCACCTTATCCTTGGCATTCGGCATAATCTCTAAAATCTGTTCTCTTGTTACCTTCATAGTTACTTGCCCTCCTTTACTTGTTTCAGCATATTTGCGAGTTCGTCCTTCACCTTACTCTCAAAGTTGCCCAGTTTGGTCTTGAAATAAATGTTCACTCCGAAGATTGCCCCAGAGTAAACCAATGTCTGGCTGACGTACCAGAGTACACCATCCGAAACTACATAATTATTGAGAAAGAATGATAGAAAGGTGAGGACAACACCACTCACTAACATTCCAATAGCTGCACCATATTGCAATCCTTCACGCACGTTTGGAGTCATATCTTATCTTTATATATTATTAATAATATGCAAAGATAAGATATGTTCCCGTAACTATTATCTTATCCGTTAATGTTGTGCCATATCTTACTTGCAGGATGCAAGCAGTCAGGGTCTTGAAGGTATTCAATAGCCATCATCACCACCATTTCCTTCAATTCCTCCTCATCCTTGCTATATTGTTTCAGCAGCTTATGATGGTCGCTTCTGAGCAGATTCATCGTAACCGCCAAGTCAAAGATGTTGTAGTCGGAAATATCATCCTTATGCTGATCAAAGGCTTCCTTTATCTCTTCATCCGTAAAGAAAGGAGCCATGTGCTTGGTTCCATCCTCATCCTCGTACCACATCTTCTTGATAGCATCATCGGCAAAGTGCTTGTCAAAATGCTCTTCGCTCAACACACCATACACCATCGCACAAAGATGATGTACCTCTACATCGCTCAACTTATATGAGAGATACTTACCCATAGCCTTTGCTATACTCAACATCTGTTCAGGAGTCATATCCTGCTGATACTTATCAACGAAATCTACAAAATCCATAATATATAAAAATTAAGAGTTTATGATGCTGCAAAGATACATATATCTTGCGCTGAGCACCATAAACTCCCAAAGATTTCTGTAGTCATCTGAATATCAGAAGAATACAGTTACGATAAAACACCTCCTTTCTTTATTCGTCCTTGAATTTAGTTCTCTTCTCACCACCCCTCGACCAGATGTCGTTCTTCTTGCGCTTCGCCACCTTGCCGAGTACGTCATTCTCGTATAGGTCGGGATTGTCTTCCCTGCCTTGGGTCTCCGTAGCAATACCCTTGTTGGCATTACTTCCTTGGTCGGCATTGTCCTTGCCATTGCCATACCATTTCTTGTTGTTTTCCTTGTCTGCTATCATATCTTAACACTAAACATTAATAACTAATCACTATGCCGAAAGCGGTGCATACTGCTCGCTAGGCTGCACACCCTGACCGCTCATCATCTGCTGCAGCATAGCCTGAGCCTTTGGATTGCTCTGGGATGCCTGATCCACCTGCGCTTGCAGTTGAGGAGAGAAACCTTGTGGAGTCTCACCATTCTTGATTGCCTCCTGCTGGGATGATACCGACTGCAGCAGTTCGTCACCGAATGGGAAATCACCTACCTGCAACAACTGCTCCAAGGTGATAGCCTGAGCTTGCCACAACTGCATCAGGAAATCGTTTGCCATCTGACGATATACAGGAGTAGCCGTACTCTCGGTGATATTGATATCAAACTCTACATCACGAATCTTCTTAGGGTCGTAGCGCACAATCTGTCCTGCCCTACCAACAATATTGAAGTTACGAGCCACGTCATAGTACTGCTGCATATTCTTCACCGTCTTGTAAGCACCATCAATGATAAACTGGCTGAAACTCTCCAAGATGTCAAGCAGCGACATGGTGGCATTCTGTGTCTGCTGGGCATAGAGTGAACCACTCGTACCCGATACTCCTGGTTTACCCTGCAGCGCACCATTCACACCCGATATATCCTCGAAGAACTTCAACTGATAGTTGAGCAAGTCACCGATACCGATGTTCGTTGAGTTGTTGGCTACTTGCTGAGGAACCTGACCACTCTTGTTCGGCTTGTATCTTACCACTCCGTTGAATCTACTCCACTCGTCACAAAAATCATCCCAGCTCATATCATCCGGCAGACAATCCTCAGGACAGAGCAGCACACCCTTGGCACTCGCCCTCATAATGAAGTCGTACATCGTGATCAGTCTGTTCACATATCTCTGCTGGTCAATCACATCTTCCACGAAGCTATGAATCTCGCCATCAATAAACGGATAGAACTTGAAGCAATATGGATGCTCTCCGTGAGCATAAGGGGTCTCACCCTCTCTCAGAATATCACCGAAAGGAGAAAGATAGTAGAAGTGCCAGTAATCATCCATAAACCACTCAGCTTCAATCAGCGGAATATCCTCACGCTTCATACCGAGTGACAGACCTCTCTCCAGTCGGTCTTGATTCTCTGCATCTACAATCTCATCACAATCTTCAATGTCAATCTTGAAATCGTCACCATTGTTATAGTCGTGGCAGCGATAGCGTGGCTTACTCTCCTTGCGCCATACCTCAATCACTCGGCAGAGTGAAGGATTTGCAGGATTCATGAAGTCGATGGTCTTCGGATCAAACTCTCCGAAACGCTGGGTGCAGTCGGCTATCACGAAGTCTCGGTCAGCAGCCAGTCGGTAAATCTCCTTCAACTTCCTTGCTTCGGCAGGAGTCTTGGCAAATTCCCGAAGCACATTGCCGATGGTAATGTCGTGAACCTCGCCCAAGCAGCTAACATCCCAGCCACGGAAATCCCTCATATTGTTATCTATGAAGAAATTGTTCGGATTCACATAGTCTGTCCAGCAATCCAACCTTCCCCTTCGCCATCCATACTTCTTCTTGTAGATAGCCGCACCACTGATCAGGAACTCCTCCATCGTTCGGGCATCCATTTCCGTCTCTCGGTTCAGTTGTCGGTTGCATTGCAGCACCACACTCATCGTTTCGCCATACCGCTTCTCATCCTTATCCCTCGCATTGCAGGTAGGTTCCTTGCTCTGGGAGCGGTACACACCCAGCACATTCTTCACCAGCCTTCGGATCAGGTTGTTCTTCAACGGCTCACTACCCTGCTCACGGATATAGTCTTCCTCTTTGATACGCTTGGTAAAGCCGCACCGATTCTCGATTTCGATGAGGTCTCCCCACTGGTCTCCATAGCAGTACCGCTTGTTTCTCTCCCTACGCTTTCGGAAGTTATCCATGTTGTTATAGTATCGTTGTGCTTCCAGCAGGATGGAGAAGGCACGCTCGTATGGCTTGTCGAATCGGTTCTTGGAAGCTTTTACGCTATCCAGTTCCTCTCTGTCCACCACCTTGCTCAGCGACAACAACTTTGCTTTTTCTTTCTTCTTTGCCATGATTACGATGTTGTTGGTTCAACAATATGTGCCAGTTTTCTGGCTACACCCAATAACCCAGCCGCAGTATCGGTATCTCCCATACTCACGCAAGTGAGATAGCCAGCCATATAGAGGATAGCATCTTTCAGGTTGCTCTGTAGATTGATATACCCAGCACCACTGCTTTCCGTGATGATTTCCGGCTGAGCCACATAGGTGAAATCAACCGTCACGCTATTCGATTTGCTCGTATATAGCTCTAGGTATCTACCGCCCTTGGTATGTATGATAGCCGCAATAGGTCGGTCGGGATTGCCCCTCACGCCATATTTGCAGCCCTGATACTTGTAGGCTTCATCATTCTCGGTGATGATTTCGGCACAGCGGTTCCAGTCGCTGGCTCTTACACTAAGCAGCCTGATCATATCGGCTGGCATATAGACCATACCGACATAAGCATTGTTCTTCGATACCCAAGATACGCTGATGTTGTCTAGCTTGATTCCATCCACCATATCTACTGGCGCATCGGAAAGAATGATACTTGCTGCATCTACGATTTTACTCTTGATAAGTTCTGCCTGAGAGAGCGTATCAGTATCATCGGGAGTCAGCAAGCCGGAAGACTCTTGGTTTCTGTCCAAGAGCACCTTCACTTCTTTCACCAAATCAGATACAGCATACTTCTTCATTATTCAAGTCCTTCTAGTTCAACACCCTTTTCCTTGGCAATAGACAAGATGTCCTCCTTGGTCTTCAGCTTCGAGCGGCTCACACCGAAGGTCTCAGCCAGATAGTCTCTGGCATCCTCAAAGTCTGTCACGATATGGGTCTTCTTCTCCTCAGCCGCCTTCTTCTTGGTCTTGGTAGCCGCTCTCTTCTTTGCTTCGGCAGCTTCCTTCTTCTCGTCAACGGCTTCCACCAAGAAGAACTTGTCATTGAACCAATAATGAGACTCGATAGCCTTCTGCAGCTTCTCGTCTCTTGTGCCATAGATACTGCAACCCATAGTCTTACCCTCGAAGACAACTCTCACTCGTTCGTTACCAACCATAACGCTGAACGACAAATCCGTACCAGCTTGATATTTCTTATACATGATTATACCTTATTATATATGTGTTATGAAAAAAGGGATGGGGCTAGTGCCCACACCCCTCTCTATTTAATAAATAATTTGCCGAATTTGCCCTGCATTAAGCAGCAGCATTGGTCTCTTCTGTCTCAGACGTACCCTCTGCATCAGGAACCTTGGCAAGTCGCATACGAGCGTGTGCCTTAGGGTACTTCAAGTACAGACAAGCAACCTCCTGAATAACTACTGCATCGGTGTTACGGATTCCAGCCTTCTTCAAGTCGAGAACGTTACGAGTCCAAGACAAGTGTACTCTCTTCACCAAGAACTCAGGATCAAGAGCGAAGCCGCAGTCACTCATACCGAAGAGGTCGAACAACTCTGAATGAATCATCAATACCTCACCGAAGTCTGTCTCCCAACTCTTGAACTTCAAATTCCATACCTCAACGGTGTCCTTCAAGCGGAACTTGTCAGAATCAATCTTACTGAATGCACGGACGAAGTCTGAGCCAGCAATAACCACCTTGCGCTTGTTGCCGATACCAGTACCGACAAACATATCCTTGGAAATATCTACCAGCTCCAAGTCTGTGATAACTCGCTCATTCTTGGTGTAGCCCTTCTTGATCTCATCGGCAGTAGCAATATGACCTACCTCAATATCCTTGCCAGCCATCCACCAGATACCCTTGGTAAACCACTGAGCTGAGTTGTTCTTGGTAGTATGCTTGATGCAAGCCATATCACCGAAGAGATAAGAACCCTCCATGGCAAGTCTCATATCATAGATGCTATCCTCCTCAATGTCTGAGAAATCCCAATCCACTCGCTTGTCAGCAATCTTATCGAAGGTACTCTGCTCAACCTGAATCATAAAGTTCTGGCAGTACTGAATATCAGAATCAGGAAGGTTGTTGAAACGACCAGTCTGTACATCCAGCTCACCGCAGCTCTTTGCCATACGAATCAACTTCTGACCCTGCTTCAAGGCAGGAACACCGATAGGCTGCTTGCTGACCATGTTACCATTAATGGCATACACGATAGGAAAGCCTTCTGTGTCCTTACCGCACACACAGAGCACCAAATCAGGAGTAGGAGCATCAGTAATGGTTGAATAAGCGACACCCTTATAGTTAGTGACAGCCTTCACACCTACCACTCGGATGGTATCATCAAGCGTAAACATTTCAGGGTCTTCTACCTTCAAGACCATAGATGTACCAGTACTTGCCTCTGTATTCTCTTTTACTGTGGTTCGGATAGGACGGGTACCGATACTCCAATACTCAACAACAAAGGAGCTTGCCGACTTGGTTGTGGCATAACGGGAAATCTGATCCACTGGTGTTGCCATCGGGCGAATCTTGATAATCTTCTCGTTGATGTCATTGTTGTAATACTCAATGCCCTTCTCGTTAAAGTGATCACGACCCTTGGTTTCGGTAGCGACACCCTCATTCTGACGAGCCGCACCACCATTGCCAGCTTCACCAGCAGCAGGAGCACCGCCAGCCTCCGCAGGGTGACCACTCTCAGAAGTACCGCCATCAGGGAGATTTGCCTCAGCCATCAGCACCTGACCATTGACACCAAAAATAACTGCCATCACCATAATGAAAATGGAGAACAGTCGATTAAATGTACTTTTTGTTACTTTCATTATCCTAAATATTAATTAAACATTATTAAATCTAACTCTATCTTATCGGATGCGTGTTCGCTTCTCGTTTCCACGCTCCCAGATGTTACCTCTTCGGGTAGCCCTGCCAAGCGCACCCAGTTCCGGCTGGTTGTCGGTCTTCTTGGTCTCGGCATTCGCTGAGTCAAGGTCGGCAGTACCATCGCCCTTCTTGCGCAGTTCCAAGTTCTTCATGTGCTTGGTATTCTTGCCACGAACCTCACCTTCGTGAGCAGCATCAGCTACATCAGTATCGTGATTCTTCGCCTTGATGAAAGCGGTAATCATATCCTCGGTGAAGATACCTTTCACCACATTGTTCATCGTCTGAAAGCACTGGTCGATAGCTTCGTTCACCGCTTCCTCGCCATACTTCTCCTCCAGCTTGTCGAAGACCGCATAGCTGGCTGGCATGTTCTTGTCGTACTCCTCCTGCAACTTCTTGCCATCAGACGCATTCTTCAAGAACTCAGACTGAGCATTGGCAATCTCGTCAGCATTATCAGGATCAGAGTAGTAGTCGATAGCATCCTCCCCGTGGGTACGAATCAATTCTGCATAAGGGCTCTTGCCAGCCTTCATCGCTTGCAGGAAGGTAGCTGCAGCAGGGTCACTGCCCATCCAGTCAGCCATCGCCTTCTCGTTATCCTTGTAACCTTGCAAAGACTTCTGGTCGGCATCATAATCATCATTGATAGCACCATAGATAGCTTCATCATCCGCATACTCGGTATCGGGGTGACGAGTCTTCAAACGCTCCAAAGCCAAGTCTCTCTTGGTCTTCGTAGCTTGCTGTGCAGCAGCACCAGCATTCTGTTCCGTATTTGTATTATCAGGCATATATATATGTATTAATTTATAAATCAATGCCCAAAAGTAATGCTTTTCCGCCTATAATTAATCTTATCCGTTAACTTTAATTAATCGTATATGAATAATTTGGCTGTTTCAATACTTTTTTGTAACTTTGCATCATAATAGAATGAAACATAAAGGATCACGATGTGACTTTACACAAGAGCGAAACGCTGACATATTGAGGGCTTACAAGGAAATCATATCAGTAAGAGACAATATCAGCCTCTTGGAGATTGAGCAGAGATTACTGCAATCTTCAAGCAAGCGTTTTTGGGTCTCGGATATCAGGGCTTACAATGTTATTCTGACAATGATCAAAGGGAAATCCTTGAATAACATGAACCCTACCAAGAGAGAAATGTTTCAGGAAATATACCGCAGATTTATTGATTATACCAAGCAGCATCCTTCTATCACCAAGTTGGATGCCATTAGTTACGTGTGCAATCAGGAGGCTCCAAGTTTCTATCTTTCTCCGAAATCCATACACGTGATTCTTCACAAGGTGAGAAAGGAGGAGAAGGAAAGATGTTACGAACTAAGAAAGAAAAGATTGCGCTTTATGCTGGGTACATTATAATAATGTGTATCACATTCCTTGGTTATGATGGGATGGGGCTCTATGAAGGTTGCTCTATGCTGAACCGACTTACCTATCCGTTCTTCCATCAGAATGTCTTCCATGCTGCCATCAACCTTTGGGTGCTGCATCAATGCCTGAAAGCCAGACCTTGCGGCATCGTAGATATGGTGGTATTCTATCTCATAGCCGTAAGCTATTACCCCAGTTCTAGCGTACCCATCATCGGTCTCAGCGGTATCGTATATGCCTATATGGGATATATCGCCCCATTCGTAGAGAAGAAGGTGAGATACAACATCATCATTCTTTCGTATATATGTGTAGGATTTTTCATTCCTTGCATGGCAGTGGGCATCCACATCTATTGCTATGTAGTCGGTCTGTTGTGGGGGTATCTTAATTCTCCGATATGCCAAGACAAGTAGCCATAAGAACCAAAGCTGACGATGCACTAGACAAACATGTATTGAGCATCCTGACTGAGAATGAGAAGCGCATCAAGGAAATCAACACTCCTTTCAGCCCGATCAAGGGTGAAGGTTGTGGAGATAAGCGATTCCTGCTCTTCCTGCCTGACTTCCCGATTCAGAAGCAGCACCTCCCGATGAGTATGAAGAAGATTCCGCTCATCAAGATGCTGCTGGAACTGGGTAGCTGCAAGGCGGTGATTGAGGAACTGCATGAGGATATGGATGAGCCATACAACCTTGAAGAGGAAATGGAACAACTGGTGGAGCAGTTCACCCGAATCAGGATGAAGCACGACCCCTTCTTCTTCTTCGCCATGTTCATCTACATCAAACCGAAAGGTGGAGGTCTCCCCTTCCGCTTTGTGCTCAGAAGACCGCAGCGCAGACTGCTCAGGTGGCTGGAGGAGAGAAGAAAGAAGAACCGCCCTATCCGACTCATCCTCTTGAAGGCACGACAATGGGGAGGCTCAACGGTTATTCAGATGTATATGCTCTGGATGCAATTAATGTGGGAAAAGGGTCTCAACTCGCTGATTGTTGCTCAGGTCAAGGACACCGCAGAGACTATCCGAGGAATGTTTGAGGAAGCCTTGAAAAACTTCCCTACCAAATTCCTCTATGAAATGGGTGAAGCCTACTCTGAGAACGAACCTAAGTTTGTGGGTGTGGGTACATCCGGCAACGTGAAGAAGGTTCCTCAGCGTTTCTGCAAGATCAAGGTGGGTTCTATGGAGCGACCATTATCAGCCAATGGTGAAGACTACAACTTGGTTCATCTTTCCGAGGTGGGTCTGTGGAAAAAGACAGATGGCAAATCTCCAGAGGAAGTGGTACAGAATGCCACCAATGGTATCTTATATAGACCATATACGATGATAGCCTACGAGTCCACCGCCAATGGTACTGGCAACTTCTTTCACAAGGAATGGATTGCAGCCAAAAAGGGTGAATCCCAGTTTGAGCCGTTCTTTGTTCCTTGGTTCGAGATATACGATATGTATCATCTTGATTTTGAAACCAAGAAGCAGAAGGTGGAGTTTGCCAAATGGTTATACGAAAACAGGAACAACAGCAATACGATGTCCGACCGAGAGGAGCCTGGCACATACCTTTGGAAGTTGTGGACACTAGGTGCTCCGCTGGAAGCCATCAACTGGTATATGGCTGAGCGAAAGAAGTTCACCGACCACGCTGATATGGCTGCTGGCTACCCTACAGATGATATTGAAGCCTTCAAGCACTCAGGAGCCAAGGTATTCGCTGAGGATAAGGTTGACAAGTTCAGAAAAGGATGCCGAGCACCTAAGTTCATCGGTGATGTATATGGTGACGGCTACAAGGGCAAGAAGTGTATGCAGAATGTCCGCTTCTGTGAAGACAAGCAGGGGCAGCTATGGATATGGAGCAAGCCGGAGTACTTTGACGATTGCAGGGTGACCAACCGCTATCTAGTGGTTGTGGATATTGGTGGACGAAGCAAGAATGCCGACTGGTCTGTTATCTGTGTCTTCGACCGATACTGGATGATGGAAGGTGGCAAGCCGTATGTGGTTGCCCAATGGTATGGGCATATTGATATGGACTTGCTGGCTTGGAAGGCTGCACAGATAGCCAAGTTCTATGATAATGCCCTCTTGGTGATTGAATCCAACACCTTGGAGACGAAAGACAAGGAGCATATTTTGGAAGGTGGTGATCAGTCTGAGTTCATCCTGAATCAAATCAAGGACGTTTATGACAATCTCTATGCACGCAAGCAGAGTGAGTCAGACATCAAGAATAAGGTTCCAGTGAAGTATGGATTCCACACCAATGTGGCAACCAAGCCGATGGTTATCTCTGTACTGGTTCAGGTGATCCGTGAACATCTTTATGTAGAACGAGACGATAGATGCCTAGATGAGTATCTCACCTACGAGAAGAACGGAACCGTATATGAAGCAGCAGACGGAAAGCACGATGATTTGCTTATGACAAGAGCTATCGGACTCCATATCTGCTTCAATGAAATGGAAATGCCAAAGATGATTCAGATTCAGGTTAGGGTAATGAGAAAAAAGGTTTCTGTTTCGGCAGCAACCATCATATAGTTTCAACTTTAATTATACGATTATGAAGATTACTAAGATTTTCAAGCGCATCAAATGCGAGATTATGTACCGCCAAGCTACGGCTAAGGCAGACTATGCAGCCAAGAAGAACAAGGGTGAAATCTACTTTGTCCTACCTACGGAGAAGGGCAACCTGATGATTATGAACCGCCCCCTCTTCGAGGCTTTCAAGAAGACAAAACTGGTAGATAAGGATATGAAGTCGAGAGACCTCTACCGTGATTGTGTCTATCATACCAACTGCAAGAGCGAGAGAGGAAAGCGCAGCCGCAAGCGCAAGTTCCTCAGATGGAAGGGCTTGATTTAATGCCCAAAAGTTAATGGATAAGAGATAGGTAGAGAAAAATCTGCCTATCTTTGCGCTATTATTAATAATGTGTAGTATTACGTAACATGGATATTTACAAAATAGTTAAAGGTAACTCTTTCTCTCTTTTTATTCAGATGCAGAAAGTGTACATTAGCCAAAACAAACAGATGTTAGAATATCTAGATGTAGCCGCTATCAGCAATCTAGAAGTTATCCTGACAGACTATTTTGGTGAATGTATTGCAGTAATGCCATCAAAAATATGGGATGTTTCCGATGGATCATATCCACATAGCGAGATTATGGTTACCTTCCCTAGTGATTTAGACGAAGGTGTCTATGGTATAACAATAAAAGGTAAATACAGAGACAATGACCTTTGTAGTATCGAAAAGAAACTCTTTCGTATTGTTGAGAGAAATGGTAAATCACACATCCCATTAGGTGTTGTTGAAGGAGAAATGGGTGGTATGTATAACACCAAGTATTACATAGAGCTGAATAATAAATCAGAAGAGACTCTGCTTTATGGTGCTCTATCTACTTTCAATCCAGCAAACGTAAATTTGGAAGAACTTACGAATGCTAATGCAAATTTTGAAGGCAAGGCTATAACCATTAGAACTTCAAATGAAAGACCATATATCTGGTTTGTCTGCAATTCTCCTCTAGTTTTTACACAAGCTGGATTTGAAGCAGAACTTTCACATACAGAACTTGGAGATTTACATTATTATTGCACAGACGAATTGATTCCTGATGATTTTACATACAACATCAAAAAAAGATAATTATGGCAGTTAAACAAAAATATAATAATGTACTTGTAAGCGGAAGAAAAGACGGAACACTCACGTACTCAAAATATGTGAAAGACCCTATCACGGGTGTTTCCGTCAAAGATGCTTTGGACGTATTGAAGGAACTTGTGAAAGCTGCTACAGGTATTCCACAAGATTTATTAGACCGAATGCTGGAAAGTGATAAAAATATCCAGCAAATGAAAGACAAATTAGCAAACATTAAAGAAATTACTGCAGATGATATACAAAGTATAATTGCAGGTACGTATGTTCCTGGCACAGAAAATGAGCAGATGCCTGAGCCTGAAAATGACATTATAGGTTATGTTCGTAATATCAACAAGAAAGTGTACGAAACATCTGATAAATTGGATTCCTTCATTGATTCTGACCTCACGGCAGAACAGGTTAATGATCTTTTAGACAAAAAAATAATAACAATATAAATATCGTTTAGATTATGGCAGAATATAATTATTTAGGAAAA
>NZ_QUCG01000066.1:0-806 GCF_003473645.1 Prevotella sp. AM23-5
GCTTTCTCCGCCGCTGCCTTGGCTGCGTTCGCAACAGTATCATCGGTATATTTCGAGGCTTTAATCCAATCACCGATTACGAACTGAGAACCAGCACCCTTTGCAGTCTGGCAGCGCAATACCTCATTCTTGTAGGTACTGCCATCTGTAGGATAGGTAGCGTTAACCCAAATATCGCCCACCTGATAGGGCGGAATAGGTTGTGTGCTGAATACCTTCATCTTGCCATCTGCCGTCTCCTGAGCCTTGCTTGCATCGGATAGGGCTTTGGCGATGTCGGTATCTGTAATGATAGTCCACTTATAGGTGTTGCCATCCTTGGCAAAGCGGTATGCCTTGCCCGTCTTGTTGTCATAATAAAGGTCGCCCAAATGGGTATCTTTTTCCTTGTCTGTCGCCCAACTGCTGGCTGGGGCATTCTTCAAAGTAGGCACACCATCGTAAAACCACGTCTCGATAGCTCCGTCAACCTGATTCTGCAAATCAGTTATCACCTGCGAGTTCTTGATGAGATTGTTCACCTGCTCCTCGGTCAAGCCCTTTGCTGAGTTCTCCTTAATATATTGAGACAGTTCCTTGCCATCTACTGTGGATTTGGCTGAGATTTTGCCTTTAACAGATACCTGCTTGGCTGCGCTGTCATACTTGATGTAGCTGCTACCCTCATAGCCATTCTCCTTAGTAGGTCGGTCGCCCACATACATATCGCCATAAACATTGAAGAACGCCTTGTTGGTCTGCTTGTTTACGCCATATTCCACGTACTCCCTATTGGCAAAGGAGTAGCTGTTGATGCCGTGGTAGAG
>NZ_QUCG01000066.1:816-19303 GCF_003473645.1 Prevotella sp. AM23-5
GTAGCTGTTGATGCCGTGGTAGAGGCTGATGGATGGCGAATAGGTATCTACCGCCGAGAAGATAAGACAGTCCTGACGTTCTACATCTGTTCTGTTTCCACACTGATTGAGCACATCACCTTTAGCAGGAACATCGCTTGCCGTAGCGCAATCGGTATCGGAGAGGTCGATGTAGTGATACTTCTTTCCTTCCAACTCCACAGGTTCCTCATCACGACCGATTATCAAACGCCAGTAAAAGTGATTACCCACCTTGTGATAAGTGCCCTTGCGAACATTGAATGATTCAGAACGCACTTGGTCGTTAACCGCGAAGTCGTTATCTACCTCATCACCATCCTGCTCTGCGAGGAAGTAGCATCGGTATGCCTTCTGTGAAACCTCATTATATGTCACAGTAACGGTTTCTACCTTATGAGCCACAACGCCACCCGCAGGTGAGATAATCTCCTTACCACCGATGGTGGAGGTTTTCTTGATTACAAGCTCCTCGAAGATAGCCTTCATTCTCACCTCCAGGTAGTCGGTAATAAGATGCGAGCGACCTTCTGTATCGGGAGTCCACGAGCCTCCGTTCTCATTGTTGGAGTTACCGACAACCAAACCACTTAAAAACTTCTGAATCTTCTCCCAAGTAATAGTTCCGTGAGCGGTGTCGTCAAACTGCTTAGACAGGAAGTTATCACTTCCGTACTTTGCAATAAGGCTTCTTAGTTGAGAAACGGAATATCCACCTCCGTTACCGCTACTTCCTCCGCTTGCAATGATTGTCTGTACATCTTCTTTAAGCTGGGTGATAGTACCCTTAATCACTTGATTACCTAATGTAATCGTTTGTATGAAACCAAAATCAATATTGGTCGATAATTTCAATACTCTTGTTGCAAGTTCATATCCGTGTCCGTCCTTATACGTTACACTCTGACCGATTTGTAGTTGAGGGTTATCTTCCAAGAATACATCAGAATATGATTTAACCTCATAGTTATTCAAATCAGAGAGTAATCGCACAATTCCCTCTTTTGCCTTTTCCAGTAACCTATTTTGAGCATCCTTATAATAGATAGAATCGGACATGGCAATATTGTAGAGAACGGTAATATTGCACTTTAAAGAAGGCATACTTTCTCCACGAGGAATGAGCATATCAGCAGCATTTGTAGGTATGATAACTTCATTATCTTCTTGATAGATAATTTCGTAATCACCAGCCAATACGGAGAATTTACCATCACTAACATCGTCTGACGTGTGCGAAGATGATGCCTCTTTATGATAAGTAAGCTCAAATCCTACATATTCGCCATTAGAGCCACGTCCTGCAAGGGGAGTAGAAAGCGCACCCGTATTAAAATTAGCTTCGAACGAGCAGCCGATATTCTTTCCATTGATAAGTAAATCATCGGTAATCTGAAAGTCGTACCAGTAATGAGTAACGCCATCATCAACTGTTGTATTGATAATCGCCTTCCCTTCTACTTTTTCTGTTGTAGGATAAGCCAATCTCATATACCATACAGTGAAGGTCTTATATTCCTTAATAGACCCATCAGCATTATATGAGATAGGAATTTTCTCATTATTCTCATCAAGCACATACTTAACTCGCCCACGCACATTATATACATAGGTATTGAGTGAAGGGAAAATCTGAGAAAAATCAAGTACCTTCGTAAAGAGAGGTTCATTTATTTTATTCACTCTTAGGTCAAGTGTAGAATACTTATCAATAGAGTAGGAGCGTTCCTTTCCGTCTATTGATATTGTACCATTGCCCTCATCTAATTGCAGACGGATATCGCCAGATGATACATTCTCACCTTTGCTATTTACCTGTGTAATATTTCTTGTACCACCGAAGATAGAAAAAGCGTTATAATAGCTTTCCTTACTATTGTTAATATTTGGTACACCTACATTCTTTCCAACTTCCAAAACAACAGGAGTTGCGCCGACCAAGACTTTACCTATATAGATTATTTCATCATCATAATCAATATGCCATTCACAGTTATCTCCGATAGCATTTGTAATCGCTGTAAGTGCAGAAATAAAATCGTTATCGCTGAATGATACATTGACGGTATTTGCCGTTACATTCGAAAAGATAACTTTCCATCCGCATTCGCCAAACATCAAATCCTTATTAAGGAAATCTGCAATCTTGCCACTGAGAACGGATGTTGTGCCGACGAAAGACCATACATTTTGTTTTACCTCTACATTCTGTGAATTACGGGTATAGATAAAAAATGGGGTCTTAGACAGAATCATCTTTGGGTGCTGAAACTGAGGAGTGTACTTCCAAGAGCATTCATCTGTTTGAATAGGCTCGTATGATTCTAAGAGGAGGAACTTCCTTGTCACTTCTCTTACTTTGTCTATCTTATATGTATAATTAATATACGCACCAACGGGCAAAATAACTTTCTCAGCGGCGGAGAAAGACAGAGAAATGTAATCAGACTTAGACATTTCCTGTTCTCTCTTCGCCGCTGATGTTACTTCTGCTTGCATCAGCAATTTATCGTTTATATCATATATCTTAATCATAACTTAATTCTATCATTCGGGTTATACTCCGTTAATTTGAGTACAAATTTACCTCTTTTTAGACCATAATCACCAAACTGCGAGCATTGCGTGTAAACAAGTTTAAAAACCCTCTTTAAGCGAGGAACTTTTAAGCAAAACTCACCCGAATAAGCTATCTTATTAAGAAAAGCTTCATATTTCTGCAAGTAATCTTCTTCTGAACCGCCTTCAAGAAAGAAAGAGATACTTACGTCACGCTTATCTTTCTTGGCATACTTCGATGTGGCGATAACCGATAGTCCATGCTCTAATCGGCTATTGTTCGTCACATAGCTTTTTACTGGTGCAGGGGTCAGCAAGGCTTCTCGCCAACCCCTTACCAATGTAATACCAAAAGTATCAAGGTCAACGTAAGCAGAATCCGCTTCATCGACCAATTTAATAAAAGCATCATTCTTCATAACTTAATACTTATCCTTCATTAATTTATACATACTTGCGATGTCCTCACGTATCAATATAATAGGTGCAGTATTCTTATTAATTGCTTCCAACTGCTCCAACCCCTGATACTGAATATCTCGCATTTCTGAGATATTGTTATATGTCTGTTCGGCATAGATGCGCAAAAAAGAAACATCAACGGCGATAGCTTTACGAACCTCATTACCTTGCTCTTGGGCAATTTGCACCGCATAACCGATACCGATAAGGCTGCTTGCTTGGTCTGCGGTGATAGCCTCGATACCTTTACCCGTTGCCGTCTGCTGAGATTGCGCCTCTTTATACCCTGTTATTGCAGCAATATTATCTCTTATCTTCAAACCTTCATCAACGATGTTATCATACTCTTTTTTAAGTATATCCAAATCGTCATTAGAGAGCTGTCCTTGCTTCATCTTATCTGCCCATTTTTCATAAAGGGCTTTAAGTCTCTTATTAGCAAGGTCATCAACGGCAAAGTTAAGCATAGACTTATTAAGCATCGTTGTGAAATCATTTGCGAAATCTTGCGCCGATTTACTCATATCCATAAGATTGCTGATAAAGTTGTCCTTTAACGAATCGAAGGTTGTCTGCGTAAGATTCTGATTGATTTTATCAGTCAGCTCTTCAAGCTTCTCGGCAAGGTCGGTATAGTTCTCCCAATACTCAGTTTTATCATACTTACCCTGGTCGGTCATGTTCTTCCACACATCTTGGTTGTATGTACGAATATCCTTCATCTGCTCTGGGGTAAGCTTATAAATATCCTCCAAGGAATTTACCTTGTTTATTGTAGAATTAACATAACCACCTCTGACCGCAGATTGCTGTGCCAACGTGCGATTGATAGCCGCATAGTCCTGCGCCGACAGATTCCAATAATAAGCGTTAGAATGATGCGAGCCGTGGTAACCCATCTGTGATTGAAGAATTTCCATACTCTGCTTATTGATTTGCTTCTGTGCATCATAGGCTTTCTGATAATTGCTTACGGCACTCATTCCCGAAGTCTTATCAATCGAACTCTTCAACTGCTCAATAGAGTATTGCAATCGCTCGTTGGATTCTGTAAGGCGATTTGTAGTCTCTGCAACCTCCTTTGCATTACTTCCATTGCCGATACCAAGAGCACTACCAAGCGATTTGATAGCCCCTACGCCGTTAATAGCTGCCCCAATATAGTTGCCCGTAGCAAAGTCTGATGCTGCTTGCGAACCCTTATTGAAGGCATCTGCACCACTTTTAAGCTTCTTTCCAAGGTCTGAATTGCCGAAACCAAGAGCATCAATCAATTCGCTTGCCTCTTCTAACTTCTTAGCAACATTACCGATGCCTTCCGCCCATTCATTTGCAATCTCCTTAATAGACTTCCTTGCCTTATCTTGTGATACATTTGCATCCTCAAGTGCCTTCTTTACGTCCTTTGTTGCCTTTCCGACCTTTATCTCAGAAACAGCGAGTTCATCAAAGAGTTTCTTTAATCTTCCAAGCTGCTCATTATTGAGGTTCATATTATTCTCATTAAAGAGCATACCCTTATTTTGAGAGGTTATCTTATCTGTGTTTACAGATACTCCCGTCTCGGCAAAGACTTTCTGTATAGCAATCTTCGTAGAAGACTGCTGTTCCTGTGCATTGTATTGCTCAACTGTTGCTTTTCTCAGTCGCTCTTGTGCGTCAGCAGCCTCTTGCAAGAGCCGATTATATTCACGCACCTTTTCATTAGACCATCCCCACTTATCGATTTGCTCCGAGATTGCATCATCAATCTTACCAATCTGTTCAGATACAACCTTCATATCATCAATATCAAGAGTACCCGAACCGAGAAGGTCTTTGAGTTTTTTTCGTAAATCTTCGAGATAAGATTTACTCAATCTTCCCATATCAGAGAAAACAGAATCCCAGTTGATAGAATCCTTGAAATCATTAAAGTTGAGCTTCTTTAGCTGCTCTTCTAGGTCTGTTTTTAGCTTTGCTTCCTCAAAAAGATTGCCTTTTGCTCTTGCTTCTTTGATTTTCTCGTTATATTCCTCAATGATGGCAAGCTTCTGTTGTTCTAAGTTGCCATACTCTTTCAAGTACTCACGATATGATTTTATCTCATCAGCATAAATCTCATTATTATATGCTTCTACAGTCTTTTGCTCAATGATAGTGTACAGCTCTGTAATCTTCTGAATATTCTTCGAATCAAGATGCTTCTTATCGTCCCAAGTCTCAGACTTACCACCCTTTGCCTTGATAACAGATTGCTGCGCCTCAAATTCTGCTTTCTGTCGGTCACGCTCTGCCTTGATAGCTGCATTCTTTCGCTCTTCAATCTGCTCAATTTCTTTGGATAGCTCTCTTTTGCGCTCGGCAATGACCTTCTCTTCGCCTTCTTTCATCGCCTTAATCTTAGCATCGGTTACTTCCTGTTCCAAAGATTGCCAAGCTTTTGCTCTCTCATAAGCATTCTTATAGATAACATTATCAAGCTTCCCCTCTGCTGAATCAATCTGCTTTTGCTGAGTAGCATCCTTTTTTGAATCCGATTTTGATTTATTTGCGAGAGAACGTTTCGCTGCCTCCTCTTGTCTTATGAGCATTCTCTGTTCACTATTCTGCTGAACTTGCGTTCTCAGTACCTGTATTCTAAGTTCACGCTCTGCGGCAATATCTTGCAATGATTTAGTGTGCAGATTTGCTTGTTTTTCATGCAATTCTACGAGTTTCTGCTGCTGTTTTATCTGATAATCATATTTCTGCCTAACAAGTGCTCTTGCCTCCTCAATGGCTGCAATTTTTTCCTTACCTTGCAACGAATATATCTTATTCTTTATCTCGGCGATTTTTTCGTCAAGTTTATACTGCTCCTCTGTATTCTTTTTGATGGAAATCTGTGTTTCTTGTATCTTACCAGCAAGAGAAGCTGCTTCCTTTGCTTTAGAAAGTATTCCATTTAAAGAAGGTGCTAACTTCTTTGCTAAATCATCACCTGCAAAAGCATCATAAGCAGTCTTAGCAACACCAATCGCTCCCGAAACACTCGTCTTGAATGCGCCAATAACAGTCTCACCAGCACCCTTAATTCCATCCCAAGTTTTTTTGAGACCAGCGGTAAAGGTGTCCCAATCCATATTTAACACACCTTTAATGGTCGTTCCGAGACCTCCAATAAGATTCACCGCTGCTTTCACGGCAGTTTTGAACGTCTTCACGAAGTTATTACCGAAGTCACGAAGAGGAGCGTTTGGCTTAGTGAAGCACTTGTACAAGTATTCTCCAAAGATAATCACAATATCTGTGATAGACTTAGCAAGAGAACCAAAGTAAGCCATCAGCTTTGTATAGACCTTCTGACCCTCTGCGGATTTTGTCATCCATGTATGCACCGCCTTGAAAGCAAGAGCGATTGCTGCAATTACCGCACCCACAGGTGTTGCACACATTCCCCATAGAGCCTTCGTTACAGACTTGATAGCGGTAAGAGACCCCGTTACGGGAATACCAAGAGCCTTGAAAGCTTCGCCGACCTTACCAATCTCACCTTGCAACTTACCATTGGCAGTCATTACATTGATGATACCGTCTTTAAAATCACTTAGACCAGACTTTGCTTGTGAGAACTCCTCACTAAAACGCTGACCGATGGAAGAACCGCTTACTTTTGCTTTCAGCTCATCAATAGGTTGAGTTATTTTATCTTTTATGCTCTGTCCGAAATCGGAAATCTTCTGCCCGAAATCAGAAATCTGATTGCGCAATCTACCGATAAAAGTCTCTTCGTTCTTCTCACGGATAGCCTCTTGCAATACAGATATATTATTCTTTGTCTTTTCAATCTCAGACTGTAGTTTCTGCAAGTCTTCTTTCTGCTTTTCTCCAAGTGGCTTTCCATCCATCTTAGAAGCTTCTGCTTCTAAATCTTGCAATTTCTGCTTACTCTCATCAATCTTAGAAGTTAATTCTGATAACGATGTGTCCTCAACATTGATTTTAACAGTTGATGTTGCATCAGACTGAACGATGGTTGAACCACCCTGAATCTTATTCGCAGCTTCGAGAAGAGCATTGTATTGCTGAAGGTCTGCATTAAGTCGCTGCTGTTCTGTTTGCCAATTATTGATTTTTGATTGAAGGGCATCAATATTTGCCTGTGCTTTCTCAATAAGCTGATTGTAATAGTTAGCACCATTTCCCGTTTCGTTATCCGCAGCAGAAAGATTTGCAAGAGCATTCTTGTAGCTCTCAATCTTTGATTTCTGTACCTCAATCTTCTTTGTTGCCTCCTCAATATTTTTGGCAAAATCAGTCGTGCTAAGTTTGTTCTGAATATCTTCAATGGTCTTCTCGTACAACTTCATATCCGCTTTCAGCTCCTTTGCACTCTCGGATTGCATTCGTTCAATCTCAGCACGACCCGAAGCAACGGAAATATATTGCTGCAAAGCTTCTGTCAGATGTCTAGTTGCCTCTACGTTCTGATTTTCCGCTTCGGCATTCTGTGTTGCCGCCTCGGCATTTGCTACGTGAGCTGCTGCTTCTGCTGATGTAGCGGTTGCTGCCGTTGTAGCCGTAGCCCCTACGGCAATATTCGTTGCGGATTGAACACCATTTGCGCTTGTGCTTGCAACGGAGAAAGCACTCAACGCTTGATACGCACCATTTACCTGAGAGATAGAGTTTCTCACACCATCATAAGATTCAATAAGGTCTTTTACATCACCTTTCGCCAATTCCAAAGAATGCTTTTGAGCATCAATCTGCTTAGTAAGCGAACCGAATGCCTCTGAGCCTTTTTCCGTCTTAGCTAACTGCTCGTTAAGTTTACCGATAGTACCTTCAATGGTTTCTACTCGTTTATTGGCAGTATCAATCATTTCTGGTACTACCTGTATCCCCTTTGTGGCTTCATCCATAGCAGATTTGAGAACCTGCATAGCCTTGGTGGTCTTTGTTGCAAGGTCTTCATCGGATTGCGCCACATCGTTAAGTGCCTTATTCATTCTCTGAGATAAAGCTTCTGTATCAACGCCGACACGGTTCAAACCATCACACAGCTTATCAAGTGATGCTTGAATATCGGAAATATCCATCTGTCCGCTGATTCCAAGTATTTCATCTGCTGCTGCCATATTGTTAATTTATTTGTGTGATTATTACATCATGCCCATAAAGAAATCATTAGCAGAGATTGGCTCATCTATCTTATGATACTCTTTTTGTGGCTTTTTTTGCTGTCTGCTGCCTTTTCTCGGTTCGTCTTTGGTATTTGTATTAAAGGACGGAATCGAGCGGTTAAGCAGTATAATATTAAGGTATGAGCGATTAAATACGACCTCCTCGTAACTCATACGAAAGTACTTCATTACTGCTCCGATTGTTGCCCACGGGGAGTCGTTTTCGGCTCCGTCATTATCTTCGTCTGGGTCAGGAAAGTTATAGAGGTTAAGAAAAAATTTGCATTAAACGAACCGCTGATGAACTTCACAAGCTCATTGAATGCCATAATATCAAGGTGCTTGCGTATATATCGCCCCCATACCTTGCGTGCCCACTTCTTTCGAAAGGCGCACACGATAAAAATCTCGCTCATTAAACGAGCCGTCTCAGAGTGCTCAAACAAAAGAGGGATGATATTCATCATATCGCCTTCTTTCCATGTTGGTTCTTTGATAGAGTTACCGAATACACCCATTTCATAAATCTGCATAAAGGTAAGTGGCTTCACTTTAAAGCGAAACATACCAACCTTAATCTTTACAGATGCCTCGGAAAGCGTTTTTGCTACCTTTTCCTTATCTGATGTTTTCATATCAAAATATGTTTTATAACATAAAAAGCGGTGCGGCTTGGGAAAGTTCCCTTACCTCACCGCCTTTTGAAGTTTAATTTTAAATCATATAAAAGATAAAAGCTTTACTTACTTCGCAATAGCCGCAGCACTAATATCCTTTGTGAGGATATTGCGATGACCGCTCTTCTTGTCACCCTTTGCATCGAATACCGCCATCTGACGGAACTCAATGTTAAGATTAGGAAGTCCACTCTTACCGATAGAACCACTGCGAGTGATTGTAAGTTTCATCTTAGACCACTGGAAGGTACGAGAAGGAATATCATCCAAATTTTTTGTTACAATCTGTACAGCCTTGTAAATCTCGGTTTCTTGCGGAAGCTCATTCAACCAAGCATCCTTACCACCAGTACCAGAATCCTTTGTGTAACCAAGAAGCTTCGTAAAGTTTTCTTCTGAGAAATCGTATGTCTGCAAGGTAAAGCCCTTTGTTGCTGCTGATGTGGTCAGCACTGCGTAAGGGTCTTCTGAATCCTCAACCTCTACATCCGATGTCTGTGCTGCCTGGTCGTTAAAACTCAAGCTACCAGAAACGACAGCCTTAATTTTGTCGCTCCATGTTGTTGGGTAGCCGCCATTTTCGACACAATCGGCAAAACTGAAGCTTTCCAAGCCATATACACCATTCTTTGCCATAGTTTTATTCTTTTAAATTATTATACGTTACATTAAATTTCATATTGATGTAATAAGTGTTATCACTATCACGAGTAGGGCGAGAGATAGAATAGAAATCGAAGTAACAGCCACCGAGGTAAGTACCGTCACCAAACAGAGAAAGAATCTTCTCCGAGTAATCAGAGAGCTTCTTTATGTTAGGTAGATTTGATAAGGTCTTAGGGCAATGAATATTCAAATTCACTACACCCTCATTAATAGCATCACTATACACAAAGGGAAGATGATTGATTGCGATATAATCACAAACCGCCAACTTCTCGGGTATCTCATATTTAAAGATACGACCTTTCTTTATGCCTATTCTCTCAACATTATCATTGAGATACTTAAATAATGCCGTAACGGCTGTATCACCGAGTATCATATCTAACTATCGCTTTTAATCATTTCAGCTACTTCTTCAAAAATCTTCTTCATTTCGTCACGAAGGAAATACTTTGTAAGGTGTAAGACATTGTAACCTTTATCCTCTACATGTTTTCCGTAATTCATACCAGCAACAATGACGAGAGAGTACCCTTTGGGTGCTACTACCCCTTCTTTCTGTGCATACTCACTGAGTGCAGCACTTACGCCTTCCTGTCCTCCTTCCGCTTCTTCTGCCTTTGGAATCTTACCAACTGCCGAGGTAATGAGTTGCCCATCAAGGTAGAGAGCGAAAGAAATTGAGTTCTTCAAATTTGCAGTTCGGTCTTGATAACCTTTGTTTTCTTTAGAGTAGGTGACCGCTTCTTCGGCAAGTTGCATCAAACGCATATTAAGATAACTGATAATCTGCTGCCTCTTTTCGTTCAGCCTTTTCTGTAAGGCTTCACGACCTTTGATTTGTAATTCAACCTTTGCCATATTGCCGCCTATTAGAGCCAAATTCTAAGATAGCGTTTCTTTAAGGTTACGAAGCCTTTAACCTCCATTTCCTTATCAATCGTGCCATCTTTCTTGGTTATCCAAACCTTTTCGCCTTCCTTCGGTATGAGAGGGTATTTTGCTTTTGAGAGAGGAGCATAGATTTCGTGTGAATACACGTACTGCTGCCCGTCTGCCAGAGTGATAATCTTCGCCTGCGAATTAGGCAAAATAACGCACTTTCCAAAGGTTTGCCATTCTTCTTCTGGTTGTTCGATAGGATTTCCGTCCTCATCAAAGCCATCTTGTGGAGCACCTTTTACTTTAAGTATATCGTCAAAGTTCATACGCTATCTATTTGATTACCATACCTTCACACTCTGAACCCAATAATCATCAGAAGTACTATCAATAACAAGGTCAGCATCCAATCCAGCATCCTTCGCAATAGATTTAATCATCTTATCAATGAGATTCTTGTCGTTCTTGTAACTCTGAGAGATACCGCCAACATTCTCACTTGATAATGGATTCATCTTGTAGAGGATACGCATAGCCGTATAGGCTACGGGTTTCTTTACCGCTACAGAGTATTCATCAGCCACGGATGCCGTGATGCTAAACTTATCAACAGCATCAATAAACATCTTCTCCAAAGTCTCATCAGAGGTAGAGAAAGGCTGAATCTCGCTTGCTATGGCTTCTGAAATTGTCATGCTAATCTTGTTATTTTATGAAGTTTCACTTATTAAATCAAAATATTCAAACACTACAATTACTCACCAAACTGACTCACATCCATGATAAAATAATCGTTGATGCCGTTGAAAACAGGCTGTGCCCACATTTCGTTTGTAAGGTGATAACCCTTCTTGTCACGCCAGTAACCAACGAGATTATTGTCATAAGAAGCGTAAGATACACCAGGAATTGGGTCGATAGACTCCAGAGGGTCAGCTTCTTTGACGATAGCAATATTATCGGCACATTGTGCAACAACCATATTGTCAGGAATAAGATTTTCTGTCTTGCCATTTGGCAAAGTAACAAAAATATCCTCATCAATCTGAATTGTTGGCAACAGAACAGAACGCAGATAGATATTTACCTGGTCAGTCGAGAGCATTGGTACTGTAGGATTAAGTTGAACAGAACCAAGATTCAACTTGAAGACGTTTTTAATCTCATCTGCCTGACACATAGAATAGAAAGTATTCTCGCTCATACGAAGCTTCATAATCTTTCTACCCTTAGACTTAACAAGGTCTTTGAGTGCCTTTATATCCTTGAACGGAGTAGCATTGTTAGCTCCCCACTTAGCAGTAGTTGCTTTCAATTTCTCTACATCAAGGTCAAAAGTGTAAGACACGTTTGCTTTAGAGTTATTTGTGCGAGATACAGTCTGAGTACCTTTATACAAACCTTCGTAATAGAGCATATCAATACGCTTATGAGGGGCGATAGTTGCAAGCTCGAAAGGTTTGAAGGAATACTTAATCAGCTTATCATACTCGGCATTGAGCTGAGACTGGGTGTAGTTTTTATTACCCGCGATATCTTTGTACTTGCCTTCCAAGTAATGCATCTGGTCGAGATAATCATTATCAAGCTCCCACTCGTCGGCAATACGACCAATAGAGCCAGTAAGCTGACCGAAGTCGGGCATAGTATGCAAAGGACGTTCACCATTCTTTGATACAACCGAACCAACCATAGCGGCAGTGTACTCAGCGAGGTTTGCCTGATATACCTTAGCGGCACAATACTCAATATCCTTAATTTCTTCTTTCCACTTAGCCTTGTAAGTGGAAGTCTTCATGTATTCATTAATGTAGGTCTGAAAAGACTTTGGGTCTTGCAGAGTTTTCAAAATACTATTCATAATCTATAATCTCCACTTTAAAAGGTTACTGAATCTTGAACAAAGCGATACCAACAGAATTGATACCTACCTTAATATCATCATTGATAGGGTAAGGGAGCGAATCTTCCTCTACCTCCATTACCTGTAAGGTAGGAGTCGCTGCGATAGAAGACTCTTGGTCTCTTACATCGAGAGTGTCGTATGAGAAGCCAAGAAGTACGTCCTTAGTCTTATCATAGTCTGAAACAACCGCATTTGCGGCAATCGCATTATCAAGTGATGATACAGTTAATGTATCTACACCATCAGCAGAGGTAATTGCTGAAATGGTTGCACCAGCAATCTTGTCTCCAATCTTGAATAAAGAACCGCTGGCAATTTTCAAAGTAGTAGCAGCCTTATCAGCCTTCTCTGTAGCCTTTGCAGTCTTCACAACCTGCGCCTTTCCGCCAGTTACAAGTCTGAGAACTGTACCCTTTGCAATCCACTTTAAAGTGTTTGGAAGATTAGTGCGGTCAAGGTCGTAACCACCCTGTCTGCGAAGGCACTGCTCTTCAAGCCAAAGAGCTTCCTTGATATTCTCTGGCTTGGTTTTATGCAAAAAATAACCTTTGTTTGACATAATTTTCTTCTTTTTAAGAGTTTAACATAATTCATTAGTAATGCCTTACTCCGTTGGAGCATTACGCTCCGAGAAGCCTTGCATCTTCTTAATGAAATCATTCTGCTCATCTTCGAGAGAAGTTGCCTTAGGGGCTTCAACGAAACTGCCGCTTGCAACAAGCGACTGCTTCAATGCAGTCCAATCATCAGCACATTGCTGTGCGAGAGTTTCAAGGTTCTCCTCCTTGTCGAGCTGATAACGTGAACGGAACTGCTCTGGGATATCCTTCAACTTATCACTCTTGCCGAAAAGGTCATTGAGACGTGCTCTTTCTTCCTTTTCCTTGTATGGAGCAATGGCTGCGGCTACAGCATCGCTAACTGCTTTCTTAGTATTCTCAGCAATCATCTGCTGAACCTGCTCTTGCGTAAGCCCTGTTGGAGGAACTGGAGGAGTAGGAGGAACTGGAGGAGTTGGCTTATTGTTAGGGTCGTTAGGGTCAATCCATCCATCGAATTTCTTCGTTGTCTCGCTGACCGCACGATTGAATGATGATTGCATCATACCAACATAAGGTTCAACCGCCGTGATAGCACTCGTTACATCCTCGTCCTTTGACTCATCTGTTAGACCACGACTTGCAACAATCAGGTCAACCAGCTTTGAAAGTTCATCCTTCTTCAAACCATACTTTGCAAATGATGTTTTGGCAGAAGCAAGCACTTTTTCTTTTATTGTCATAGTAATTCTATTTTAAACGTTAATAAATAAATAATTTCTGATTGCAAAATTACTATTTCTATTAATAAAATAATAATAAATAATAAAAGCTGTGTAAACAAATGCTATTTTTGGCGATTTTCTTGCGGTCTAAGCGATTTTCTTTTAGTTTATGTATAGTTATTAAGAAACAAAAATAAAAGGCAAGATAGCCAATATTCTTGGTTACTTTGCCTTGCGTTGTATTAAATCTATCTTTGCCTTAACCTTCTGCGGATTCCTAGCATCGTGATTGCTCAATCTCACTACATGATACCCGAGCCGCCATATACCCGAAGAGCGATTACCATCCTTGCGCTTTTGGTCTTTAGTAAAATGATAGCCACCATCAAGCTCAATAATCGTCTTTATCTCGGGCAGATATATGTCTGCGAAGTATAGTTTCCTGCCCGTGACTATCGGCTGCTGTGGTATTACCTTATATCCTAATCGAGTGCAGATTTTCGCCGCAGCCTTCTCCGCATCGGTTGTATGCGAAAGGAGGTCGCAGCGAATTTGTCTGATAAGAGCCTTGCTTATCTTCATTGCTGATTTTGCTCTATGAGAGGTAAGTTGCCATGCTTCTTCAACTCCTCGTAAAGAAACAATCTTCCTTTCTGAGTCCATTTTGTGTGCATCACCGAGCCATTCGTTCCGTTTCGATGAACGATAGGTACAGTATCAGATTGCACATAACCATAAGGAAGGTACTTTGCGTACAATATCCACTGACCGCCAACCTTATGTTGAATGCCAAAATTACGAAGCAAGACATTGAACGCCTTTGCTGACTGACCGTAGTCCTGTGCAATTTGCGTTGTCGTTACAGTCTCATTGCTTGATAGAATCTTATCTACATAAGTTACCTTTGGTTGCATCTCGGATATAGCGCCGTTCAACTCTACGATTTCCTTTGAGCTTGCTTCAAGTTGTTTCTGTTGCTCTTCAATTTTTTGTTGCTGTTTTGCAGCCAACATCAGAGCCTCGGCAAATGACTGTGGCACTTGATATTGCTCACATTGTTTGATTTCTAGTTCTTCCCAACGAAGAATCAATTTCGCTCTTGCCTCGTCATTGAACTTAGTGGCGACATACAAGCACTCGGTTTTGTTTAGAATGTAGCAAGGGCGGTCTTGGTTGTTTGCGTCCTTGTATGAGCCGAGCGGAAATTTCCGTTGGGCTACTTTTTCCCAAGCAGCTTCCATGTTTCTGATAGCTTCAAGAACATCAGAATGCCGCTTACCTGTAACCTCGGCAATTTCAAGCGAGGTCATGGTTTCTTTCTTTATCAACTCTTTCATATCTTTACTATTTTTGATTTTCTAACATTTTTATCTCATCTTTTAGATAGAAGATTGCCTTACTCAAATCCTGCACTCTCTGTTCACGCTCGGAAAGATTCATTTCCTTCTTTCCCTTGCTTAAAAGATACTTTACTGCCGAGCCGCAGTTGAAATCAAGGTATCGGCAAATATCAATCGGCTCTATGCCGCAGAGTTCCTTTAACCAAGCGTAATGGTTAAGATGATTAACCATTTCTTCCTTTTCCTCTGTAACGATAGTGCCGTTTTTTGCAATCTCTTCAAACTGAATAGGGATATTCTTTTCGTATGGAAGATTATATTCGTCTGCTATAATATTGCATTCAACAATAGATTTATCTACCTTGATAACTTGCAATCTGAGAGGGAGAATATTGGCTAACGAATATCTTTTTTCTCCGATGTTATAAGTGTAAATTTCTAGTTCGTCATTTACATGGACTACCTTACCAGGCTCTATTGGTAAGGTAAATACCAGCCCTTCACGTATCTTCATTGATTCTATCATAACTCTTACTTTTTAAAAGGTTTATTAACTGATGATTCCTGTAATAATGGATGCATACATCTTACAACCCTTGTTTCTGTATTGTTTTTCTTCTGATACCTACAAAGATTGCATTCAATAGCACCGACCTTATGTATAGCGTGCGTATATTGCCCACATTCACCGAAAGGGCAATCTGTTGCATATTCAATACCGCCGTGAATAAACTCACGCACCTCATATTTAACTGCCGTATTCGGCTTCTTTTCTTTCTTTGGGTATAACATATTATCTTATCTCAATTTTGATTTTATAAATCGACTTCTGCTTCAAGTTTTCCGTGCCATCAAGCAAAAGATGAGCAATGATGTTATCTACGGATTCGCTGATAGCTCTCTTCGTATATTCGCGATAACTGCCGTCTTCTTTTTCTTGATAGACGTTTACACTGCCAGAGCTATCATCTGTGACAATAACCCCATTATCGGCGAACTCTAGCTTAAAATTAAGTTTTTCCATATAATTATTTTTTTTGTTCCATAAAATGTTTCTGTTGTATTAACATCATTCTTGTAATCAGATTCTGCATCTTTTCGATAATAAACTTCGGGGTCTCCGAAGTTCTGATAAAGAAAGGATGCTTTCCTCTCTTATGTCTATTGAAGAACAATGTATCGTCTTCACCCTCTATCTTAACAGCAATCATATACTGACCGATGAAGAGGTGGGCACTTCCCTCTTTTCTCTTTCGAGGTGTGGTGTACTTGATGCCGTTTTCGTCTAAGAAAGACATCAGCTTCTTTAATTTCGTTTCATTTTTCATCTTGCATATCTCCTGTAGTTTAGTTATCACTTAACATTTTCTCAACTTCATCATCGTATTTGTTTCTTTTACACCAAGTAGTGAGGTCAAAGATTACTTCCGCATCCTTTCTAAAGCTTTTGTATAAGCTCAGATATTTTTTCCTTGTTTGTGCGTTAGCTTTTCTCGCCTCGTTAAAAAAGGCGAAGTAATTTTTAAAATATTCCGAGTGTATTGTGATAACATCGGCATTCTCGCATTTTTGCATCATAAACAGTATCGCTTCTACAATAACGACTGCCTTTGAAGCACAATAGATGTGATTCTTTTCTTTTGCTACAACTTCTCCGTTCTTAATGATGATAACTGAAAATTTTCCTATTGCGAACTTATCTTCATAATCACAACTTACATAGCACTCATATCCAACAAGTTCTTTTGCTGGTGTGAGGTAAGTATCGAGCCAATTTTTCTTTTTCTCCATTTCGTATCTCCTGTGTTATTATATAATCGGGTGGGGGCGTATGTGCGCCCGTATGTGCGCCCGTTAGTTAATTATTCCTTGGGGCTGTCGCCCCCTATAAGGGAATAAATTAAATTAAAGCTTTCATCCCTTATTTTATTATTTTTGATTTTACCTAAACTACATTTTCGCCTCCTTTCTTCTCATTCCATGACGAGATATTGATATCGCATCGTCCATATGCATACGATAGATATTCGATTCAATGGAAAATGCACTTCTTTTTTTTGCGCTTATCACTATCACAGAACCTTCAATATCCGTGATAGCCATATTATTTGTACATACCTTTGCATCGCACCTTATTTCCTTTATTCTTGTGCGCTTATTGATGATACCTCTGTTTACAAGCTGATTTGTGACTTTGAATGCTTGGTACATCGTGCCATAGATAACGTCCTTGATTCTGTCATAAGATAAACCTTTGTTAGAACTAAATTTCTTTCTCAACATACGACTTTCACGTTTGAGAGCCTTGCGAACAGTCTTCGCATTTCTCCCATTCGTCCCCTTATTGTGCGTATTGATTACGTCTTCTTGCATTCTAACTTGGTTCTCCATAACAATCCTTCTCAAAAGGTTTTTGAGGGCAGGGAATGTCATCTTCGTCAAATCATCCTTGCGAAGCTTATAACTATATCCATCATTTGAATGTATGCTGCGTGCAATGAATCTCTTCTTTCCGTTTTTCTCTTCAAAACGGAAATACCCTATCTTGCAACCATATTCAAGCAGTCTCTTCAATTTATTATTGTCAATATGCAATAATTTAGCGCAATGATTATATGATACAAGATTAAGGTCTGATGAGCGGAATAAGAGCTTTATTTTAAGAAGCAAGCAGAAGGCATCTAAGCGATTCTTATCGCTCAGAGCAAACTTAGCTTCTTGTATTCCTATTCTTATTCTTTTCATCGTTATATATATATTAATGTAAAAACCAAACAGATGAAAGGTGCTATCTATCATTCTGCTTGGTTTGTATATCGAACCCTTTCACTTGTGTTGATTGGGCATATATGATTCTTTTCTTTGCTTGGAAAATAGCACTTTCCTTTTTATGCCGCAAAATTATAAAGAAAATCCGAGATAATCGTTTAAAATCTATTAAAAAACTAATAGATAGTATTAATAAATTAAAAATTGCTATTAATAAATTTGGTAATCTGAGAGAAAGTTATTAATTTTGCGGTATCAAAGTTAATAAAATAGCTTTTGATACATATAATTAATGTAGAAATTATTAATAAATTAAAAATAGGAGATACGAAAAAATGAAAAAAGGAAAAGACATGATGAATCCAAGTAATTGGAGAATCGAAGATGTAAAGAATGCGGTACAGGTAGCAGTTCTTGCCGCTAGTGGAATTATCTTAGCGTATGCCACTATTTGGTTCGCTTACTAAAAGAAGGAGGTAATATGGAGATAGTAACAACGTTGGTTAAATTCCGTTGTCGCAAAGATGTGATGATGGAACATTCAAAGAATGCTCAGATTTTCCTTTTCAACGGAAAGGAAGGTAAGACAAAGGTCTTCGTGCCTAAGTCTAAACTGATTATCAAGGATGATGCCTTAGATAGTAACTATAATCTTTGCATCATACCTAAATGGGTATTCCTTAATACAAAGAACCTTTCGCAGAATGTTGAGTTGGTAGGAGAAACGCAACACATGGAAGTTCTTAATGATATTGAAGATTAATAGTATATATCAATACTCTGTTAATTCTTATGTA
>NZ_QUCG01000067.1:0-19279 GCF_003473645.1 Prevotella sp. AM23-5
TGTTACAAGCATTGGAAACAGTGCATTTAGGGGTTGCTATTCTTTGACTAATATTGTTATTCCTAATAGCATCACTAGCATTGGGGAGAGGGCATTTTGGGGTTGTAATTCTTTAACTAACATAGCCATCCCTGATGGCATAACTAGTATTGAGGAAAGAACATTTTTGGATTGCTCTTCTTTGCGTAGCGTTGTTATTCCAGAGAGTGTTACCAGCATTGGGGATGATGCATTTATGGGTTGCGAATCTTTGAATAGTCTTGTTATTCCTGATAGTGTAACTAGTATTGGACGCGGTGCTTTTTGGGGTTGTTCGTCTTTGAATAGCCTCGTTATCCCAGACAGCGTTACCCGCATCGGGGATAGCGCATTTAGGGGTTGCAAATCTTTGACAGACATAGTTATTCCAGATAGCGTAACCAGCATCGGGGATAGCGCATTTAGGCATTGCAATTTTCCAATCGATATTGAACAAGAATTAATCTCCCGTTTTGGAGAAGAAATATTTGAGGAAACTTTTTAGATTATTACGACGGAAAAGAGATACAGGCAAAAATAGATACCATCATAAATAGGAAGTCCTTCCCCTACGACAACCTCCTTTGCCTTCTCCTTTTCCATATATAATATAAGAGGTGGAGAACACCCTCCACCTCTACCCTCTTGTTTGGCGATTTTTCAAGAAGTTTGACGAACATAGAATAAGTTCTGTGAACGCCTGCGTTTACTTGGCTGCAAAGATACTCATTTCTGATGAAGATCCCAAGCCATTTCTTCATATTTCTCCAAAGTTTCCCTCATTTGCAATTCCAGTTTTTCCAACTCCGGAATAAAATTCTCTTCCAACAACGTCCACGTTCTGTTACGTACATACTGTAGAGTTCTGTGAAGTTGATTAACTTGCTTGGACAGTATTTTGTTTTTCTTCTTCAAATCTGTCATTTGCTTCTGAAGAACTTTCTCATCGAATGTTGGTTTCTTTTTCAGAGCCTTTTCCGCCTCCTCTTCCTTTTTAATTTCATTTTTCAAATCAACTTTCGCATCATGCAGTTGAACTCCCTGCTTTTCCAGGGCTGCAGAAAGTTCTTCCACTTCCTTACGAAGCTCCATGTTTTCTTCAACCTTGCGGTCGTAGTCCTTAACGATGAACATCATCTGATGCTCAAAAGGTATATCGTCATTCATTTTTTCCATAACTTTATCTATCCTCTTTATAATTTTGTCGCATGAACCTTTCAATCATCATTACCAGGAATACGTCTCCACAACCATCTTACGCCCTTCCAGGCGAACTTTAAAGCATACCACAGAAGATTTGCTACAATGGCAGAAGCGACTAATACTCCAATCCAAACAGGAGCCTTGCCTGGAGCAACCGATCTGGAGAATCCGACCACAGCAGCCGAAAGAAACAGCAAATAGCCCACAATCATGTAATAAAACTGAGCATCTGTTAAGAACTTGCCTTTTACCTTCTCTTCGATATTTTCAAGTTCTTGTTTTCTTCCCTTTATCTCCTGGTCATATTTTGCGAGGTCTGCGTTGAAGCTTTCTTTAAAAGCGTTCAACTTTTCATCTACACCGCTCATTGCGAATCTAACGCTATCACTGATAGCGACATGCGCTTTTTCTGAGCACTTTTTTATACCTTCACAAAAAGCAGCTTCGGCTGTAGCTTCCAGTCTCCATTTTGTTGTTTCGTAAGATCTTTCTGAGACACTTAACTCAACATTAGTTAGCTGTCCCTTGATGGCTTCTGTTATTGTCTTCAATTCATAACCAATCTTGCGGACAGAAGGTACAGTACTAAGAAGATCTTCTGTTATTCTTTGAGTGCTAACAGATTCACTTTTCAAGTTAGAATTAGCAAATTCAAGTCTTCTCTGAAGCTTTTCGACCTGTGAAATAATGCTTTCTATCTGAGAAAGCTTGTCGATGCTTTCTTGAAATCTCGTTTCTTCAAAACTGCGTTTTGGAGTCTCATTACTGCGCATTTGATATACAGGTTCTGCTGCAACCTTCGATTCTGTAACAGAATCAAAAGCATCTCCCCAATCGTCTGCTGATTCGAAGTTCTTGTCTTCTATATTTCCGTTTATATTCATAATTTACATTTCACAATTTACATATTTAACACTATATTTTATTTTTCAAGAGCATTCAGGTTCAGACACTTGTACCTCTGTCTTCAAAACATGAATGCTCTTACCTTTATCTTCCAAACCCTCTACCTCTTCTTCTAGTTAAATGACTAGTACACTTATTCATTGCGTTCTTTACCGCCATCTCTGCCATTTTCTCGAAGTCGCTTTTGGTCATACCATCCCAGCGAAGATCATTGTCGTTGGAACCTCCTCCACCACCTCCAGGAGCAGCTTGTGCATCGGCTGCAGTGCAGAACTCGAAGACTGCAACAGCAACAATTTGCGCCTTCGCAGGAAGGTTTTCGTCTCTATCCCAATATTCTAGCCTATCGAGCGGCTTCACCAGCTCATCGATGATAGCAAAAGCAGCATCAGGAATGCGCACATTCTGTGTACCTTCATCATCCCAGTTCTCCTTACATCGATAAGTAGAACATTTCCATTGAGGCACACGCACAGCCTTTGCAGCCTGAACGCTTGCCGTATGAGCACTTACTGTATGAATACTTGAAGTCTGAGTTTTCTGCTTTCCAGGAGTATTTAACTTGCAATTTTCTTGCGTGTTATTTTTGCTCTTAGAAATTCCTTCTGTAGGTTTAGAAAGACTATTGTCCTTCTCCCTCCTCTTCTCCTGCTCAAGAAGAAAATGCAGCTTCTTCCAGGTTCTCGGAAGCTTAGATACCATCAAATCGCGGCTGAAACCGATTTTTGAGGATTGATACATAACAACACTAGACTCTCCCCCACATTTCTTATATAACTGCTCACCGATTGAATAACCTCTGCAGATACCCTTTGAATCATACTTTGCCTCTATGATCCAACCTTTCAGCCTCATAAGTTTAAAGTATTCTTCTAGATCAAACACCCTCATGTTGCGAAGAATGTTGATAGCATCGTTATGAATAGCAGTCTTTCTTCTACCCTGCTTATCCTCTGCCTTAGTCCATCCTCTTTCAATAGAAAGCGTGTTCGCTGCCATCATGCCACGTTCACGGATTCTATTTGCATCTTGCAGTTCATCTTTCATTGTAATACGGTTCACGATAAGATGAATATGCCAGTTGTCTGTATCACGATGTATTGCGGCCACCCACTGCGAGTGCGCAAAATCTGTATGCTTGCCTACGACCTTCCCTTTTTTGTTTTTGAAGTTCGTTGAGTCCAGAACCCGGATGGCATCATCAAGCATCTTTTTCCAGTCTGCCGGACTCCAGCCCTGGTACTCTTCTTTTGCCGGGCAGATTTCGACACGAAAGAAACCATCTTTTATGCGATGCTTTGATTTCGCTTGATGAAGCTTCATCGATAGCCACACATCGTTAGCGTCAGGTTCTTCTGCTATGAGGTTTTCCGTGCTGATGCCACGTGCCGCTAAAATGAAAGGTTGCTCACCGGGCTTAAGAGGTTTTTCTCCACCACGCTCTTTTTTCTCTTTATTCATAGCATAGTTGATGGCGTTTCCGGCATGAGCACTACCTATTGTTGTTATCTTTATAATCATGTTTTTTGCAGTTTAACGAACTTATGCAGGAAGGTAACGACTTGTTTAATTTCGCGTCTGTAGTCTTGTAAAGACTCTCCTGTTGCCAGGTATTCAAGTCGATCCCTTTTCGACATTTCTTGAAAGATACCATTCTTTAAGAATGCTGCATAATGACTTAGATGAGAACTTAATTGTCTAATATTAGTCATAAGCTCTATTTCACTATCAGTAAAAGCAGCCACCACTTTTCCTTCTTCACAGACCTTTCTGCAATATTCAGTAACAGACATATTGCACTTCTTAGCAGAAGCAGATAGCTGCTCATAAGTACTTGTCCTTACTCGCATATCGATGCGCTTAGAGGCGGTTTCCTTCCTTCTCACTATCAAGCCACCTGAAGCTTTTGTCAACAAGTCAAGTCTGTACTTACCTCTCTTGTTCAACTGAAACTTCTTATAGTCCTCTTCGGAGATTTCATAGCTTTGTCTCAGCATACAAGTAGCTCCGCTCTCTGCTATATTAGCATGTAGATAGAACTTGTCTGGACCACCGGAAACCGTCATGTCAAAGACTTGAATTGCCTCGAAAGAATACTTCTTTGAGACGCTTCTATCCCTGTTGATGCGCTTGTAATAGAAGCCCTTGTCTGGCTCCAAGGCATTAAGCAACGCCTTTCCATTGCACTTATATCTTGTTTCTTTTTCTTCCATAATTCTTTGTCTTTTGTATGATCAAATGCGAGCTTGCGAGCATCAAGTATTTTCACCTAGCCATTTCTGCGAAGCAAGAAAAATGGCGGGTGAAAGTTATACTTGCAATATAAGTACATTACACCGCTCTAGTAAAACTCACTACAAAGATAGTAAAATACTCTGTATCAGCAAAGAAAGCTCTCTAAATAAAGCGAACATTTAAGCATCATTAAAGATAGCGAGCTTCGTTTTAAGACTTGTTGTTACTTCTTCGTTAGAACTCGTCTGAAAGACCAGAAGAGATAGATAGAAAGAAACAGGAATAGAGAAGGGGGAAACAGGAAGAGCTTGAAAAACTTGAAATGCCAAAATAACACTTCAAGTTGAAGCGGAAACAGAAGACCTCGTCTTTTTGAGAAAAATAACACAAGAAAATTGGCAATACAAAAAAATCTTTGTACCTTTGTATTTTCTTGGTATAAAACAATACAAAGAAATCCTTTGGATTAATTTATAATAAAACGATTATGGTAGCAGTAATATACGCAAGAGTGTCAACATCAACTGGTAAGCAGGACACAGACCGACAAGTTAAAGAACTGACCGAATTTGCAAAGGAATATAACATAGAAATTGCAAATGTCTTTCAGGACTATCAGAGTGGAGCAAAACCGAACTCTGAAAGACGTTACTTACAGGAATGTTTGAGCTACTGCACGGTTGTAAATAAAAACGTAAATTGTGTTTTAATGTCGGAAGTGTCAAGATTGGGACGTGATGTCTGGGAAATGACCGAGCTGGCAAAGTTCTTTCATGACCACCACTTGAACGTTTACTTCTTGCGAGAAAACCTAAGTATGTTTAACAAAGATGGCAGCGAGAATACTCTTTTCACGATGCTCTTTGCTATGTTCAGCAAGTTTGCTGAGAACGAAAGAACAGCCATCAAGGAACGCCTCAAATCCGGTTATAATAACTACCGAGCAAAGGGAGGCAAGGTTGGCAGGAAGAAAGGAAGCACCAAAACAACAGAGCAGCTGGAGCAAGAATACAAGCAAGTAATCAAAGAACTCAAAGCAGGTTTGAGCATCGTCAAAGTCGCAAAGCTTTGTGACGTGGCACCAGGAACAGTTGCAAAAGTGAAGAAGATCTTCAAGATAAACCTTCAGCAGAAAGACTAGTAACGCTAGTTCCCGGTCTCTTCTCTATCGTCAATAGGTACAACCAAACCTATATGTCCGTTTTGACTATAATAGTAGAGTACTATCTCTCAAAAAGCATAAAAGTAAAAAGATTTGACACGCGCAAAAACGGTCTGCTTCTTGCACGTTATCAGAAAGTCAGCGCACACTCATCAACGAACAAGCAAGCTATAGCCACCCAGAAGCAAGAATGAGGATCAGGGGGGGGGCTTGTCCCCCCGCCCCTACAAGTCAAAAATCATCGATTTCTCTGAAAAAACATCAAAAATCACCATCACCCCCATGTTGTTGTTGATTGTTTCTTTGTTTATTGTATATATTATTATAGCAGTGTGCTAAATAAAAGGTAATTTTAGGGCAAAAAGGGGTCTAATAGAGTTCCATATTTCTTTCTTCATAATGGAAACACTTTGTATATAAGATACTTATTAGCTTTTTATTAATCTAATCTTCTTCTAACTTTCTTCTACTTAACTTCTATTTTTTATCTGATATTCTTCAAGGAAATGTGCAGTTCACTGCGCTAAGGATAGTTCACGACAGTTTTTAAACCTGACGGGATGAAAAACAGAATAAAGTAGAAATATTATACGCCAAAAACGTATGGAATATTTATATGTAAATTCTTCCTACTTTTTCGCCACTTTTACACCTAGCAGAGTATATAAATATCTTATTCTTAAAAACATATATGAATAGTTGAAAATCTACTTTTTATCTGCTTTTCCATCTGTTTTTTATAGCTATATTATCGTATAGCTATATTATCGTATAGCTATATTACTATATTTACGTATTGTGAGTAATATTTATAGCAATATTCACGGAAATATGATAAGCAAATGTTAAAAAACAGCAGTTTTTTCGCTTTTAACTTGTTTGATTCAGAAAAAAAGCGTATCTTTGCAGCGCAAATCCGAAAGGTTTAAGCACTGTCCTCTGACGCACTGATATTACAGTGCTTAAGAGAATTTTATTTATTTTAAGCACTGTAATGGGTTATCTGTGAAGATAGCTCATTATTTTTTTCCCCCCTTCCTCACTCATAGGTTTTGCAAATGTTAATTTCAAAGGTATATCGAATTTATGCTTTTGCCTTTCAAATGTTTTTGTACCTTTGCAAAATTATAAATACAGGAGAATGCAAAGATCTGTATGAAAACGAAAAGGAATCTGAATTTTAACAAAATCAGACACAATAATCAGCCAAAAGCTCTTTAAAGTGTTAAATTTGAAAATTTATTCTTTTTTTTGTTGGTATTTGAAAAAAAATAGTTACCTTTGCCTCCGCTTAAAATAAATATAATATAAAATAGATATGACAGAGTTTAAACTGGTGAATGTGCGAAGTATAGTACCACATCACCGCAAAGAAGCAAGTAAGGTGATAGACAATATCATAAGCAGTACAGCTATGTTGTATTGCTCTACTATCATTTTGGCTGTACTGGGAGGGTTTGCTTATGTTCATTAATATAATCGAAGGTGCAGACGAGTGTCGTTGCTTTAGTAATACTGCAGCAATGAATACATATCTCATGCTCTATGCAAAAAGCATAAAGAATGAGACGTATCGAGGTGTGTTGTTGTCTGCTGGTCAGACTGTTGCATCTAAACAGTATATTGCAAAAGTATTCAAGTGTTCAATAGACAAAGCTAAAGGATACCTGAAAACGCTCCTGAGAAATGGTTTGATTCAGCTTGAATACAATGATAAGATCAAGCAGAACATCGTCACTATCCCAGCTGTAAATCCGTCTCCTGGAACAAATTATGTCCAGATGCAAATCCCGGAAGGAGTTAAAATAGAACGTATATATAAGAATAGATGTAAGTTTCTAACTAATATATATATGTATCTAACGCTTCATGCGTCTCATAAAGATGAAATCTCCCTGTTGGCAAACACGAATGCACATCGTGGCGAACTTATCGGTACGCTAGGAGAAATAGCGGCATTTTGTGGTTGTTGCATAGAGACTGTGCGCAATGTTTTGAACAAGTTGAAGGAATTGAAATTGGTTGTCTTTGATGCTTTCCAGAGCGTTGCTACAAGAGTGAAGTTGCTGTTCTATCCTGCTTTGAAAGAAGCAGCGAAGAAAGTTACAAAAGCTATTGAAACATTCGTAAGAAAAGACACAAAGAATGATAATGTCACAAATTCAAAAAACGTGGCAGCACCTTCTGTGTCTAATAATAACAGTATTTCTACGAATGAAGATATAGTAGAAACACCTGTAACAGAAGATGTTAAGTATCTCTTGTTCACAAAGAAAAACAACAAAAATATATCAAGATTGAACAATATTATCACTGAAGTTGATCTTGCAGTCAAAGAAATGAAGTTTCCGCTAGAACAGTTGAGAACTGCGCTAGAGACTCTTTATGAAAAGAACAAGAAAAACAACAAAAATGGTGAGATCAATGCTTCTATGATTATTACATTTCTTCGTGAATATAAAAATGAAATGTTGCAAGCTGATTATGCTGCAAGAGAAAAAGCCGAAAAGGAGCATAAGTTCTTGGAAGAAAAAGCTACAAAGGAGAAGGACTTGAAGACGCTTGATGATAGCTGGCAGCTTGTTAAAGATGCAGCCGTTGAAGTCAAGAAGCAAGGGCAGCTCACCTCTTTTTCGGAAGCAGAAATATCAACTATGTATTATCTCTTAAATAACATAGGTGTTGCTCGACATACTTTATTAGAGCGAGGTCAGATTCTTGCTTTTGCTAAGGATGATCTCATAGAACAGGATCGTAAATCACGTAAGCAGGGATGGAGCGAAGATACTATTGCGCAAGCAATTCTTCTCGAACGTCTGCTTGCTAAAAGCGAGATAACGGAAGCTGAAATAGAAGACTCTCATTTGAAAGATAAAAAGCTCAAAACAGAAAGTCTAAATAGGTTTATTGCCGACTATAAGGCAAGTAGCTGGGCAAATTCTGTAGCACAAAAGTAAATCTATCTCTTGGTAATATGATACGTTAAATCAAGAATAAGAATAATATTCATAGGCTGATAATCAATAAGTTATATGCTATTGAAATATAGCATACTAAATATACTTGCGGAATATTTGTTAACTTTACTAAGTTAGCAAAGTTACCTAAAAGTATAAACTTAGTTAAATTTACAAAGCTTTCTTTGCGGTATGCAAGATTCTTTGTATATTTGCAGCATAATAACAAAACAAGTAATATATGGCAAAGATCATTGTATTTTCAAATCTGAAGGGTGGTGTAGGCAAGAGTACTTTGTGTTGTCACTTTGCCCACTTCCTCGTAGCAAAGAACCAGAAAGTTGCTGTGCTAGATGCAGACCTTTCCCACAACATCTATAACTTGCGCCAACGAGAACTGGCCAAAGTTAAAGATGCAGTTAAGCCTTGGGAGGTTTGGACTCTAGATGCAGCTGCGAGTACTGATGCCGTCATAGAACGAGCAAAAACGCTTCCAGGCTATGTCTTGATAGACTGTCCGGGAACACTGAACGACCCTGCCCTACTGAAGGTTTTTCAGGCTGCTGATGCAGCTGTTATTCCTTTTAGGTACGACGATTTTATGATCGATTCTACATTCACCTTCACAAAAGTATTGATGAAGGAAGCACCACAGGCGAAGAAAATCTATGTGCCAAACATCATCAAGATGGGTGTTAGGTATGCACTCCAGGACTCTGCAACGGAAATGTTCAGCAAAGCTGGCGTAGTTACATTCCGTGTAAAGGATGGCGTTGCGATTCAGCGATTATCTACGCTTTATGCACAAGATCAATACCAGGAAGCAGCAACGACAGGTGCGTTTAATACTATATATGAGGTAGTTAGATAAATGTATTACAAATGTTGCTAACTTAGCAAACTTAGTAAAGTTAACAAGGTTAATAAAGTTAGCACACTTAATAAATTTAATAAGATATGAACAAGAAGAAAACAACAACACAAGATATGAGCGAGTTTGGAAGTATCGAAGGATTTGGTGACCTCATGGGAACTACACCAGATTCTTCTAATCGTGGCATCGGGGAGTTGCATGGTGAGAAGAAAACCGAAAAGGCACCTTCGAAGAGAGCTGTAAAAGGTGCAGCTGCAGGTTGCAAGGTTGGATATACACGACATACCTATATGCTGCCTAAAACGATGATAGAGCAAATTAAAGCTGTATCGCAGTTTTTTGGAATAACAGAGTCTTCTTCTGCTGAGCAGTTGATACAAAAGGGGCTTGAAGCAATCGAGGCCGTGCATGGTAAAAAAGCCGTAACACTCCAAAAATCAAAGAGTTTGTTTGAAAAATAGCAAATATTACTAACTTAGGTAACTTTGTAAGGTTAACAAACTTAGTAAATAATATGAGTCAAGCAGAAGTAGATGCAGCTAACAGGCTGATAATAGATTCAGTCTCAAAGTACAAAGTCATCGTTGCAGGATGCCGAGATTTCGCAGATTACGAACTGCTGAAGGAGAAGTGTGACTTCTATCTCCAGAATAAGAAGCCGGAAAATATCGTGATCGTCTCCGGTCATGCCTCTGGTGCCGATGCCTTGGGCGAGAGATATGCCGAAGAGCGAGGCTTGCAGCTGGAGACATACCCGGCAGACTGGAAAGCCCATGGAAGAGCAGCAGGACCGATTAGCAACGCTCAGATGGCAGATGTTGCCGATGCTCTCATTGCCTTCTGGGATGGCAAAAGCCGAGGAACAAAGAACATGATAGATACGGCTACAAAGCGAGGCTTAAAAGTGGCTGTAGTTAGATATTAACAATATAGCAAATGAAACTAAGATTAGCAAGAAAGATATTATCTAGAAACAACTCCAATAAAGCAAATTATTGGAATGGCTACACACATAGCTCTATGGAAAGTTTTATCTTCTTTTCAAAAAATGAACGTGTTCGGAAAGCCTTAAGAACAGCTTGTAAGTTTTCAACTCCACCAGCCCCACTTTCAAGGCCATCACAACAACTAAACGAGGTTTGAAAGAGGCTGTGGTTAGATATTAACATTTAAAGTAAAACGACAATGAAACAGAGTAAAAACAAGATAGATTGCGCTCCATCCAAGGATGAGGAAGGAGTAGCAAAGTGCTTAATACAGATGTGCAAGGACTCCAATGCTGGTATTACTTCCTTTAGTATGAGCTGCGAAGATGGCTACGAAGTAACGATTTCTGCTCGCAAGAAGGGAAAGAGGATATATAACGAGTTCTCTCTAGAAGAGTTCGAGGCAATCAAGGCTATGGCAGAAGAGAAACTTGCCCAGACCGAGGACAAACAAAAGCTCCAGGACATCATCGATGTTTGCGAAAGCAATATTGAAGATATCAAGGAAAAGGAGCAGGAGCAAGAGAACCTTAAAGAAGAGGAGGAAGAATAACAGAATTAGTAACCTTAGTTATATTAGTTAAGTTAAATAAATTAGTAAAATTAGTAAACTTAACTAAGTTTGTAATATTAGTAAATGAAATATGAGTACACAGGAATTACAACAGCGTACCGCTGTCAATATACAGGAAAAGGCTAACCTTATCTGGGCGATTGCCGACAAGCTTGTTGGCACATACAAGCCACATGAATACGGTCAGGTTATCCTGCCTCTTTGCGTTATCCATCAAGGGATTTGGTAATGCAATGCACCATTCTAACGGCAACAGACATCCTTATCTGTGAATATTCGATTCATAAGTAAATAGATTATATAACAAAAACGAAAATAAGTATGGCATTAGACTTCGTTTTCTCATGGGCTCAGGATAGGACAGGCAGGATGGTATATATAGACGATGTACCTTATGGCTTGGCCTGTAACTGCATTTGCCCTAACTGCAAGGAGCAACTGCTTGCAAGGCATGGAATGGAAAGGGCACACCATTTCGCTCACCATAGTGAGACCCGAAAGGCGACCTTGGAGATTTGCTATATGGTCATCATGTACAAGTTGGCCGAACAAATCGTTTCGGAGAGAAAACGCATTCATGTTCCTTCGTATTATGGGATATTCAAGGAGACAGACCTTGAATTTGTTGACGTGAAGATAGATGACAGGTATGAGCGCAAAGACAAGCAGCCAGACATCATCGCAACGACCAAGGAGGGCAAGCAATATCTCATAGAGCTCATTTTCAAGTACAAGGTGCAGCATAACAAGGCCATTGACTACAATAACCTGTCTTGCTTAGAAATAGACCTGTCCGACCAAAAACTGGAAACTCTCTCCGATTTCTTGCTAAACTCCAAAGAAAACAGAAAATGGGTGAACAACGAGAACTATTTTGGAGAGATTGAGGAAAGATATACCAGGGCAGGCAAGAACATTCGAGTAGTGGACTACAATGAGTGCAAAAAGTGTCCTGTCTTCAAAAACTGTTGTGGTGTTAGGGCGAAAAATTCTAAGACACCTATACTCATCGAGAACAGTGGAAGACAATTCCGTATATGCAAGCCGGATGTCTTAGTACAAAGGAAAGAAGAACACCAGCGACTTCTCGAAGCAGCAGAGCGCAGGCTGGAGCGTGAGAGATATGACGAACTGGAGGCGTTCCGTGACCCTTCTGAACGCACTTGTTTTGATTGCAAGTCAAACCTTACGTGGATGAACAAAAAGGGGGTTGCAAACTGTGGTCCATACCAAAGCATGGGGGTACCAAAGAACACTCCACCGCATTTGGCAAGAACCTGCAGAGGTTTCAAGAGAAAAATACAATAGGCATCCGACCTATGCAACTTGTAAAATCGAATTCATATCAAAATTCGATAATGATAGAGAGGCTGAAGAGTTTGCCGTTCTTAAATGTTTGGAAGAAAACAGAAAAGTATGCCTTTGTATAGTTTGCAGCAATTTTGATGAATATAATGGAGAGTGTCAGAAAAATTGTAAAATTGGAGATATACCATGTAAGGACTTCGTTATGTATAAGTTTATTAGAACAAGCATATCCGGTAAATACAAGGATGCAAAAGTCAAAGTAACATCGCTTACATCAGCAAAAGACGAAGGTACTTTGGAACTCATATAATGCACCCTAATAACATGCAATGTTTTTGCACGTCATTTAGGTTCGATTAAATTAAAATATAATCGAACTACAAAATAATATCGAAATAACTGCTAAAAAGCTTGGTAGTTATTTCGATTTTTTGTATCTTTGCAATCGAAATTAAATAGAAATATAGATATGGCAAAAATCGGATATGCAAGGGTCTCCACAAAAGACCAGAATTTGGACTTACAATTGGCAGAATTAGAAAAAGCTGGTTGCGAGAAGGTGTATTCCGAGCACAAAAGCGGCATAAAAGCTCGTTTAGAGCTAGCAGAAGCGATTAAATACCTTCGAAAGGGAGATATACTAGTCGTGTATAAATTCGACCGTCTAGGACGTTCTTTAAGAGATTTACTAAACATCATTTCAGAGTTGCACGAAAAAGGAGTATCGATACAATCTCTTAAAGACAATATCGATACGTCATCCACATCTGGCAAATTAATGATGCATATCTTCGCAAGTCTTGCAGAATTTGAACGTGACCTTATCGTTGAGCGCACCCAAGCCGGACGCAAAGCAGCCATGGCAAAGGGCAAGAAAATGGGAAGGCCAAAGCTAAAGCGACATACAAAAGCCAAGGCTACAGTATCCCTTTACAAGAACGGCATGACCATAGATGAAATCCAAAAACAGCTAGGTATAAAATCGAAATCTTCTATTTACAGATTTTTGCGCATTGAAGGCATAGAACCAACAAGAAAGCCACATATCTGCAAGAAGAAGTGAGAGACCAAAACATGGTTAAACTATAAAATTGAACAAATGAACAAAATAGATATATTATATCAAAAATGGCAATCATTGCAACCTCTACCAGAAAGGAAGCAATATCTTTTGAGTCAACGCTTTACGGTTGATTATAACTACAATAGCAATCATATCGAAGGAAATACTTTAACGTATGGCCAAACTGAGTTATTATTATTGTTTGGGAAAGTTAGCGGAGAGGGAGACTTAAAAGATTTTAATGACATGAAAGCAAGTCAAGTTAGCTTGAAAATGATAGAAGAAGAGGCCAAAAACTTGAATATGCCACTTACAGAAACCTTTATACGTCAACTTCACAAAACATTACTTCGTGAGGACTATGAAGTACATAACCAACTACCAGGTGGAATACAAACAAGCTATACTGTTCATGCAGGACGATACAAGACCCGACCAAACAGTGTAAGGACTCGCTACGGAGATTATTTTGAGTACGCATCACCAGAAGAAACTCCTGCTCTAATGTCTGATCTCGTGACTTGGTTTAACAAGGAAGAAGCTTCAGGAGTTCTAACTCCCGTTGAACTAGCGTCGCTATTCCATTACCGCTATATACGAATTCATCCATTTGAGGATGGCAATGGTCGAGTTGCCAGACTAATGGTAAACTACATCCTTGCACGCCATAATTGGCCAATGGTTGTTGTCAGAAACAAAAACAAGAACAAATATATAGATGCCTTACATGAAACAGACGTTGTAGTAGGTCCTACACCTTCTGCAGGAGCACATGCCAAAATCTCACAAATTAAACGTTTTGCTAAATATTTTAATGGACTTGTTGAAAAGGAATTGAAATACTACATAGATTTCGCAACAGAAACATCTGAAAAAGTATGGTGGTATGACGGAAGTAAAATTGTGTTCAGAAGTGAATCCAGTAATAAATTACTTCATGCCATGCAAGAAAATCCATACATAACAACAGAAGAGTTAAGTAAAGAAGCAGATATTGTTGTTACAGCAGTGAAAAAGCAATTGCGAGCCATGATAGAAAAAGGTTACATCCAAAGAAGAGACAACGATAACAGCTGGCACGTCTTCGCAACTTCTTCGATATGATCATCTTGCAGACACAATATATACAACTCGGTAAATTGTTTCTATTATACAAGTATTTTTTATTAACATTTTTACGAAATCACCTACTTATATCATATTTTCAACCAACCGGGTTTTACTCAGAAAAATACGTATGAAGGTATACTAAGGGCACCTTTATACGTATTTTTTAAGTAAAACACTCTTTTAAACCAAGCTACTGGAAACACGAATATCAGATTATTATATTTTACATATTAAAAGCAAAACTTTTGCTATTTCATTTATAATTTCAAAATGCCAGACAATAACTTGCAAGATGTTTGCAAGTTAAATACATCTAACGCCCGAAAAATAATATGCAGATATTTTGCAAATTAAATGTTTTTTAGTATCTTTGCGACAAAATTATAAATCAAATATAAAACATAAAGAAAGGAGTTTGTATGAAAGCTCATGCAGAATTAAAGAACTTATTAAAAGGCAAGAAGATACAAGCATTTGTTAAAGACATGTGCTTGCATGCCTATCCCTGGACAGAACGCATTCCTGTAGAATATTTGGAATATAAGATATTCGAAGAGTTCCGTTTACGTGAATCAACAGGCGAAAAGACACGCATTGGACTCGACAAAAAGCTACAGGTAATTCCTGATGTTATACTATTCATTAAACCAGGTTATCGAGCTCTTAATCAAGGGCATTGTTTTACCATTGCTCTAGAAATAAAAGAGTTTAAAGAAGACCTGATGCGTGACGAGAAACTATGGAAGTATGTTGGCTGGACAGATTTCTTCTTCATTGCCGTACCTGATGATCTCACTCAATATGCGTTTGAAAAAATAGTCGAGGTGAACAACGAACACCCAGAGACACTATCGAAAATAGGTGTATTAGGTCTCGAAACGGGCGAATTATACTCTCATCCGCAACGCTCAGAAGTTAGCATTGAAAAGCAGAACCTGGTATTACAGAATGCAGTCTATAACTACGCCTTCAAAGATGCAAAGACTATTTTCTTCACTCCCGAAGAACTACCAGCAACGGTAGCTTTAACAGGAAAGAATATGGTTGAGGAAGATGCTAAAAACTCTGCGCAAAATAACCTGCAAGAAAACTGCACGTTAAGAAAAGGTGGCTATAAACAACTTCCTAACGAAGAAAAGGCTGCACGAAAAGCTGCCTTCCTGGCACGTCAGGAGTTTCGTGAGAAACGAGCTGTAGAACTAGCAGAAAAATCTACTGTACTCAATGAGGATATACGCCAACGCCTCATGGCACAACCGCCAAAAGCACAGGAAGTGTTCTGGAAAATACGTGAATCCAAGAACGGCAAGCAACTTCAAGATATAGTATCAGAACTTGACTATTCTCAAAGAACAGCCGCTTACGGACTTGCCAGTCTCACTTCTGCCGGATTGATCAAACGTGCAGGAAGTCGCAAGACTGGAGCCTACACGGTAACGGATATAGCGGCATGCGACACAACATGTGCGACATGCTCTATAGCCCTTCAGTGCAAGGACTACAAGCCTGCATGATTTCCTTAAAAAGTTTGGCTATCTCACGTATTCTTTGTACCTTTGTCGGCAATAACAATATTAAAATGAAGCAATTATGGAGTTACTTACATTTATCTTTTCCATCGCCCTGGCAATCGGGCTGGGCATGGCAATTTGGTTCAATACGAAGTCTGGCCAAAAGTGGATAGACAACCTTTAACGTACTAGATAAAGAGACTATGGCATTAGAAATAAGAAGAACACCTGTATTGACAGGTGAAGACGCAGAACGTTTTGTTCGTGAGGCGGAAGAGAATGAGAGAAATCCGCAAAGGAGAAGATTAGCCTTTTCTTTTGAGGATATTGACAGAATGATGGAACGTTCACGAAAATATCTAAAAGAGCATGGAGGAAAAGGACCTTTCGCAAAGTAAGTTTCTCTTTGAAAGGAACGTAAAGAATAACCGCTGTTGTTATGTGCTATTAAGTTAGTTTTTGTCTCTTCACTGAGGCTGGACGTTCTCAGCGGAAGCCTATCGTTGTTGTGTGCGATTAAGTTCGTGTTTGCCTCATTACTGAGACAGGACGTGACAGATAGGCTTGCCCTCGGTACCTTGGTATCGAGGGTTTTATATTGTTTTTAATCTTTTTCGAAAAGAAAAACCTACCATATAGCAGCTATATGGTAGGTTGGAGATAAGGGAAAGGGATCCAAATACTCATTTTTCGTGTAAAAAGAATATCATCGCGCGCGTAAAGAGGAAAAGAATATTATTTATCATAGAGATATACGCAAAAAACGAAAGTTTGTCAAAAGAATCAAAAAAACGAGCTTTTCTGAAAAGAAAATAAGCCATGAAAAGTTTGGCTAATACAGCATTTTTTCGTATCTTTGCAAACGTGATGCGAAAGCATCAATACGTACAACAGCGTTAAGGCGTAACTGTAAAGTCGACACTCATGAACTTCGCAAACTCATCCGCTCGATAATCTTACAGGGATGCCCCATAGGGTGGATTGTACCTCTTTCACGACCGAGAAACCTTGGCCGTGAAAGATTTCGTATATATACACACAACTGGGGGTGGACCAACTGAAGATTCTGGCGGAATGGCAATGCGAAGGCCTATGAGTGCAGATGATTCGGTTTGGTTCCACCCCTTTCCGCTAACCTTACAATTAATAGTAAATGAAACGTTGTCAGGAGCCAGGCACAGGATTTAAAAATATGAAGAAACTTTTCTTTTCTATCGCTGCATTGGCACTAGCAGCTTCTTCAAATGCACAACAGGTAACGGCTCCAGAGCCAGAGTTCATTGGTAGTTATTGTATGCTCACTAGCGATTCTACATACGTCGTTCTTCCAAAGGAAAACGGCAAGGTAGAAAAACACCAGAACAAGTTCTCTAAGTTCTCCAAGATTGCAGGTGCTGTAAGTGACCTCGGTTTTGCAGGTGGCATGGTAGGTCTAAGTACAGGTAGCATGGCTGGACTGGAGACTGGTGTAAGAGTGATGGGTACGGCTGCCGGTGTGGGGCTTGCTGCAGATGCAGTGAACACTTTGGCTGGAGTGGAAGGAATGGATATTGCTTTTGCTGGAGGCAAGTCTGCTCATTCTATCAAAAAGGACGGAAAGGATATCCGACTGCTCATCAAGGTTGAGAAGAATGATTATGACCCGATGGGCATCTACCGCATCGTGCGTTTCAAGGCTTCTAAGAAGGACAGAAGAATACAGTGGCTGACACTTCAGCCTGCGGTGCTCGGAAGCTCTGATGCACAGAAAAAGGGATATCTCTCCTTCTCTGGACACAAGTATGGCAACCAGAGTTATCTGCTCACCATTCCGGCTTCAGAGCTTGAACCAGGAGAGTATGGAATCATCTATATGGCAGTAGCTTCTGCACAGGAGATTCCTTTTGGAACATTTAGTGTAACAAAGTAAAATCATAGGATTATGGAAATATTGTTTTTATTGCTGTTGTTCGGCTTTCTAGGAAAGGGAACAACGAAGGCAGTACTTGGTGGTGGTAAGAGAAGAAAGCCAAGAACCAACTGGGACCATCTTAGCTATGGCCAGAAGGCTTGGCTGCATGATCATTCGAAATAGCCAGGTTTTAAGTAAGAACGGAAATGAGTGAAATTTGCTTCATTTTAGCCGGATTCACCGCACTTGTTGGGGCTTGCCTGGTGCTTGACCGGGCAAAGAACCTTCTGGATGTGAAGATTCCGATTTTCTTAACGATGGCAGTTTGTACAATCCTCCTCGTAGCTGGTACCATCCTGGCATGATGTAGACGAATATCATGATTTCGTGATATTTTATTCAGTAAACCGTGATAATATAGATACCTTACTGGCTTGGTGTAGACAAATATTATGATTCCGTGATATTTCATTCATTAAAACATGATAATATAGATAGTGTAACACATTCAAAAGCGCATAGATATAAATGCAGATTGAATGTGTTACATAATCATTTATTATTTGTATCTTTGCCAAAAGAATTTTTAAAGAAAGGATATAATATGGCATTAAAAATAAAAAGTCGTGAAGAAGCAATAGCTGTACTTCGTGATATGGTTCAGAGAAAAAAGGAAATGGAGAAACAAGTTCAAGAAGAATTTGCCAAAGTACGTAAAGAAGCAAAAAATTCATAGCCTTACTAAAAGAAGTGGTAGATGAAGCTGCAGATAATGAAGGTTGGGCACAGCTTAGCGGTCTTTCCAGCAGGATTCTCATCAAACAGCCAAACTTTGATGTAAAAGACTATGGCTACAGCAAGTTTATCAAGCTTATTGAGGCGTGTGAGAGTTCGTTCCTCATCGATAAATCAAGAAGAAAACGAAGACGATAAAGAGAATGTGCTTAAAGAACAAATAAGCTGGTGATATTTATTAAAAAAATCTTCAAAAGAAGTGGATTTTTCATATTTTATTCGTACTTTTGCCATGTCGTATATTCATACGACAGAATGAAATGAATTAATAAAAAGTATAAGCTATGCAGTATTCAACAATATCAGAATATGTAAAGGCAAATCAAGATGTTAGTGATAATCTTGATATGTCCACAAAAGTTACGGAGGAAGAGTTGAACGAGGCCATTCCAGATGAATTTGGCGTAAAATACAGCAAAGATGGAAGAAAATTATTGAAAGTTCCTTACGAACTTAATGGTACTTATTCTATTAAAGAGGGTGTAAGGATAATATGTGAAGAGGCGTTTTTGGATCGCTGGTCTTTGCGTAGTCTTGTTATCCCCGATAGTGTTACAAGCATTGGAAACAGTGCATTTATGTGTTGCTCTTCTTTGCGTAGCGTTGTTATTCCAGAGAGTGTTACCAGCATTGGGGATGATGCATTTATGGGTTGCGAATCTTTGAATAGTCTTGTTATTCCTGAT
>NZ_QUCG01000068.1:0-1406 GCF_003473645.1 Prevotella sp. AM23-5
TAGCTTGACACAGTTTAGTTTACACTCTCGAGTAAAGTAGAAATGAAAAGAACACAACTATCAGAAAAGTTTGGTATAGATACAATTTGTGAGCTTTTCTGTATGTTTGCACGTGGAAGAAGAAAAATTCCACCAGAAGCTTGCTATGACCCAAGTAGAGATATAGAGGTAAGAGCACATTGCAGAGAAGCGGAAAACGCCCTCGCTGCTTATTTTAATATAAAATTGATAGATTAATAGTTATGGTTAAACCTTACAGAATCAAGCATAAGGCTAGCGGATATTTCTACCAACGTTACAATGGAAGTAACCTTGGTAAGAAAGGCAGAGTGTATATAAACACTCAATCACCACTTACAATGTGTGATAATGAGAACTTTATACGTATTCAGATTCGTCACAACACTTTAGCTTATAAGGCATTGAGAGATATGCTTTCCAAATATGCTATAGGTAAAGATGATGAGGGTGAATGGCATAGTACATCTTACAGAGTTCCGAAAAGTGAATTTGAAAAAGAAGAATTATAGCGTATGAAAACAGAAAATATCAAGTTCAAGGCAAAGCGTCTTGACAATAGCGAGTGGGTGGAAGGTGACCTTTTACATAAAGGGAACAAGGTTTATATCTACTGCCCACATATCAATGAAAGAGGATTTATGGTTACGAATATACAAGTTGACCCTACTACAGTCTGTATGTTCACAGGGCTGAAAGACTGCAAAGGCAATGAGATTTGGGAAGGTGATATGATAAAAAGTCCATATCTTGAAAACGTAGCCACAGTAGAATGGGATGATTCTTTATGTGGTTTTAAATGCGTAGATGATAGAAGACATATTAATTATTCTCTTAGAGCTATCGTTGAAAGTTCTGGGTGGTCTTTTGTTGACAATAAATTCGATAAGGAGATGTAGCGTATGAGAATACAAACCGCATTGAATGATAAGCTCAAAAAGCTTAGTTCGCATCACACATTTATCCCAGATTGGGTACATAATTGTGCAGAATGGGATGATTGTAACATTCTTATTCAAAAGTTTGAACAGAAAAATAAATAGCGTATGGAGAAACAAATAGTCTTAGACGAACAAGATATTAAAGAGTTCCACGAGGATGCGGAGCATCTACGTTGGTTATATAACAGAATGGTGTGTGAGTATGGTGAAAGCGTCAACTTTGATTACATGCACCGTTTTGCCAAGATATTCAATAAATTAAAGCAATTATAGCGTATGAAGGTTAGATTAGAAAAAATAATGGAGGAAAAGTAATATGGAAGCAGGACAATTATTAGTGCTATTGTTGTCGTTTTGCGCTTTAGCATTACATATCAAAAATCGTAGAAGAAAGGGTTAATTATGAACAAAACAGATTTACATTCATCATTGCTCTTCCTGATGCTT
>NZ_QUCG01000068.1:1416-19146 GCF_003473645.1 Prevotella sp. AM23-5
GCTCTTCCTGATGCTTAAACTGCCAGATGTTGATGCCCTTATAAAGGAAAGTACTTCTGATGAGTACATCAACAAGAAAATCAAGGATATTCTTGGCGAGTAAAACAATCAATCCCCACCTAGCTTCACAGCCGGGTGGGGATTTTTCGACTAAATAAACAACGTCTAACCTATAAAAACAAAAAAAACTAAAATTATACCTAAATCAACTTATCTATGTACTTATCCAAATCTTTTTCATACCAAACAAGTTCGGTCCAGCCCTTGCGCTTCCGTCCCTTAGGGAGCCTTCCTTCTTTTACCAGCCGGTCAAAGGTAGCCCTGGAAACTTGGACGTATTCGCACGCTTCCGTTTTACTGATCGGCTCATCCTTGTTGGCAATCTGATGCAGGAAATTCAGCATCATCGTGTTCTGCTGCTTATTCGTCAAACATCTTCCCGACTGAATCCGCTCATGAAATTCCATCAAGAGCGAATCAATCATCTGAAGTTCTTCGCTAATCTTTCCCATAAGCTAGCACTTTTTATTGTGATACCAGAAGGCAAAGCCGATGGCACATACAGCCAACAGGAAAAGGAATCCGATATAGCATCTTCCCAGTGTCATTAATCTCTGCTCACTCTTGGTAAGCTGCCGCTCAACTGGTACTGGCACGGAAACAGAATCACGCTTGATAATGGTATCAAGCTTCACCTTATATATATTGCGGTATCGGTCCCGATAGGCAATCTTGCTTATCACTACGGTATCACCCTTCTGATACACATACACCGAATCCTTCACATACACACTATCCATTTTGGCGATAGTGTCACTTCTCACAATATACTCAGTATGATACTCGGGAACCTTCACATACTCCTTGGTCTTGCAGCCAGTGAATGCCAGCAGGATAACTCCAACCACCAAACCGATGCAAGCCCATTTCCGAAATCTTATTTCATACCACTTCATACGCTATAGATTTTTATATTCCTCTTTCGCATTAAAACAAGGGCACATCTTCTTCCACTTCGACTTGTCTGCCCCCCAAATATCACGATGCCCCATAATCGCCGCATTCGGATATTTCTTTTTCAGCTGTTTAAGCAGGGTAGCCAGTGCATCCTTCTGCTCCTTGGTTCTGTTATCTACAGCCTTTCCCTTCGAGTCAATACCGCCTACATAGGCAATATTGATGGCAGTAGAATTATATCCCTTCACGCCGTTACTTACCATTTCTACCGGCAGCATCTGATGTATGCCACCATCCTTGGTAATCACATAATGATAGCCGGGGTTTTTCCAGCCCTTGCGCTTGAACTCATCCCAAAGATCCTTCACGCCCCATTTCTGAGAAGAGGCAGTACAGTGAACGAAAATTCTCTCAATCAGTCTCATACCTTGCCCTCCTTCTCCTGCTCCTTTAAAACTTTAGCAAAAGCCTTAGCCAAATCATCTTTGTTGTCAAGGATGATGCTTATTGTCTTTTCCTGCTTACGAATTTCAGCCTTCTTCCAGCTCTTTTCTCTGATGCTTACGAACTCGCAGAACAAACAATATCCTGTCCAAATTATCGAGAAAGCAGGGATTGGTATAATCTCGCACGTAATCAAGTCGATACACATTGTTGCAATTAAAGGCAAAAAATACTTCTGTGCCTTATCGCAAGTTTTCTTATATCCCTTACTTGTTGTAGCTTCTCCGTTTTCCTTCGCTTTCCTGACTCCAAGGAACAGATCTACACCCATCGAAACGATAAGAGCACCCATACAGATGGCAAAAATCAACGCCGTCTTGTATAGGTGCTCTTGCAAAAATGTATGAATAATCTCTGTCATATATACCATTAATATTGATTAATGGCGCAAAGATAAGGGGTTTTCAGATAGCTTTTTCCGTGTTTCCGTCTAACTGTTCATGTACCACCAAATTTTATCGGTGGGGTGATTGGTTGACTCGTCGCAGAGGAAACTCACTGATAGTTCGGAGATTCTCTTCTTCAGGGTCTCTTTGCTTCTCGACCATTTACCAATCACATCAATGTTTTCTGCAAACATCTTATTCATGGTCACGGCAAAATCCCACATCGTGTAGTCGGGAATCATCCAAGCCTGCTTGTCGTACTCCTCCTTCACTTCCTTGTAATCGAAGAATGGGGCGTACTCCTTGGTCACATCATCCTTGAAATAATAGATGTTGGCGATGCAGGCTCTCCCCAGCTTCTCATCAAAGTGATGTCTTCTTTCCATCCAGTACAGAAGGTTTCTCTGTACCATTCTTTCTTCTTCTTCCGAAAAACCGCATTCTCCATTCTGAAACATCTGGAATGCGGCATTTGCTACGTGTGATAGCGATCTTGATAAATCCATAGGCATATAATATTAATGTAAAAATGATAAATACATGGTGCATCTCCAACTGCTCGGGAGTGATGAGCCAGTGCTGATAATACAATCTGATAGCGTTGATACCGAAAAAATAAAAGAACGGAATACGGAATATCCAGCAGTATCTGAAGAAGAAACTCACTGGTATCATGCAGATTGGCATATACACGTATGCCAGAAAGTAAATCCAGATGATACAATTTCCGTTATCAGCCGTATTAAGTACGGTAGGTCTTGGATAACGCCCATAGTCCCAAACTCCATACCAGTGCCCTAGCATCAGCGGTATGGGTGCCCATTTTGCCAGGAGTTCATAGAATCTCCAAATTTTGCGGCTCAGCAAACCTTGCAGAACCTGCTCTTGCTCTTCTTCTGAAAGAGCGTTGTTAATACTCTTTTTCATTTTTGTTTCAATTTTATGTTGATATCGTTGATCTAGTTGCTGTTTCTTAGAAAACGGTAGCTAAATGTTTTAGTCGGTGCAAAGATAAAAATATTCCTGTACAAAACTACAAAAAGTGAGCAAAATATTAAAATATATTATTTATTTGGACGTATTCTAGATAATTCGTACCTTTGTAGCACGATTTAACGAATAAAGCGTATGACGAAAACCAATTATAGTTTGACGGAAAAGCAACGGGAAGACCTGATGAAGACTTATCGTGAGGTAGCACCCACCTGCCACACCGCAAAGGAGGCGTGGGCGAAGATAGTATCTCATCCCGCACCGAGATATTACGTGAATCCCAAGCAGGCATTCGAGAAGCTCAGAAAGATGGTGGTAGGCGATTTCTCTGAGGTGGATGCCATGACGGAACCGAGAAGGAGAATGTACTATTCTCTGTTCGATAGATTGAATGCAGTATCTCAGAAGAAGGAGTTTATCGGGCAGTCGCTCCATTTCATCTGCCAGTTTTTGGTAGGAGAGCCAGCTCCCGAGTTCTTTCTGTCTCCTCGATCAGCCGAGGATATTTTCTATAATTGCAAGCGATATGGGAAAGGTTACAGGGATGGTAAGCATGAATAGTTTCAGATTGAAGGCGATTCTGTCGCTCATCTGCATCATTCTTTGCACTTGGCACATAGGCTTCTATCACGGATGCCCCTGGGAGAATCATCTACTGTACAGCTTCTTTCACGTCAATGGCTTTCATCTTGCCATCAATCTGCTGGTACTCTGGCAGATCAAGGGCAGGATTTCGCCTGTCAAGGCTTTTGCGGTAGCCGTAGCAGCCAGTTATCTGCCGATGTTCGTTACCGAGCCAACGATGGGTTTGTCTGGATTTCTCTTTTCTGTCTTCGGTATCATGTGGGGCAGGACAGGACGATGGAAAGATGCAATCAAAAAGGCTGGACCCTTCCTCCTCTTCACGATGCTGTTGGACAACGTGAACGGATGCCTCCACCTTTATTGCTTCGTCATAGGTTATTTGATGGAATGGTTCATAATCTACATAGAACGGAAACGTTCTGCATAAGTTTGTTAGTGTTTTAATGTCGAAGGCGACTGCTCATCACGAGTAGCCGCCTTCTTGATGTTATCAAACTTATGGAAGGAATTATCTTATCTTGTCTTCCCTTCTGCTCTGAGTCTCTATGATGGACCCGGCAAAGGAATCGCTTGCCTTGAAGTTCTTGAAAGAATACTCCAGCTTGAAGTATTTCCACGGCTTGCCGAAGAGACTCTTCAGCGCAACCCAGTCCTTGCCGTTGTTGGAGCCATAGACCGTTACGCTTACCGTGCCGGTATCAGAATCGAAAAGATGCTTCAAGCCCCTCAATGATTTCAGAATGGTAGAGCCGCCCAGTTTCAAAGGTCGGGTAGTCATTACGCAGTCATAGTCGTTGGCATCATCCTCTGTCAATGGAATGTTGGTAAGGGAATAAACGCTACTATCATCAAACTGCACAAGATTGTCGGGGTAGTTGTTGGCTACCGTTCTACAGAAAATCTTGCTGCTGGTATAGTTGTGGGAGATAGAGAAAATTTTATCCACCATATTATATACATAGTGATAGCTGGTCTTCTTGTTGAATATTCTCAGCAGCGAAGCCTTGTAGTCATAGGCTATCAGACAGTTCTCCAAGAAAGTCTTGAAAGGCAGGAAGTCGCTTGGAAATCCTCTGTTCTTTCCACCGCTCAACTGCCCCGATACACAAATAGCCTCGCCGCCCGATGTTGCCATCAATCCTTTTTCGGAAGTGAAGTAAACCACCTTGTCGGTAGGGGTGATGGAATCGGCATTGTTGCAAACCTCTCTGGATATAGGGTGTATGCTGGAGTAAAGTCCCTCTGCATTCACGCTCATGGCATAGATGCCTTCATCGGTAAAGACGAGCAGAGGATATTGACCGAACTGTCCCTGACTTACCGCCTCTGTATTAGCCACGATACCTAGAATCTTTCCTGTGCCCACTGTATTGTCGCCAGAAGCCTCAAACACAAACGGATTGTTCACTACGGAAGTGAATATCTGGGAATCAAGTGTTTCGTAAGCATTAGTATCAACCGTAGGCGCAGCTACATTCCCCGATATTTCATCATTGGAAGGAAGCGAAACAAAAGCGTACGCTCCATTCAGCATAGGATGCTGAGATAGTTTGACACGGATTCCTGCCAAATCAGAAGTAGTCCTTCTGATAATCATTTCCGTAGCGTGAGGGTCTGGGTAATAGAGCCAGCCCGGTATGGTTCCTTCAGGGATTGTATTATTGTCTGATTTTACCCAGGCGTCCATTGTATCACTTACGATATGGGTATAGAATGTAAAACCTTCGCCGCTCGATTTATCTACAGCAGTAAAAAGATTAAAACCACGGAACGGATAACGTTTAATACCCAGCATGTTTATCCTGTTATTGTACACGTATAAATTATCTGTTACTGTCTTGGTCCATCCATAATAGTCATCCTTTGGCAGCTGCTCTTGTGTTGTCAGGTTTTCTACGATATGATCTCTTATGACATACTTCGCATCATAGTTTTTCCCATCCATATATTCGCTGCCAATTTTCATTGAGAACAGTTTGTAAAACTGGCTTTTCTTCATTAATTCGTCTATGATTTCTTCATCTGTCTTATAGCTTTTGGGTTCAATGAAGTTACGTGGGAACACATGATAAAAATCATCAAAATCAGAATCGGTAATAGACTTGAAGTAATAACCAATTTTCTTATATACGCTGAATGTAATACCATCATATCTGATACTATCAACGCTGTCTGGCTCTCTGAAAATCCAATCATCATCAATATTAAACTGAGGAACTCCTGTTGTAGCGAAAACCACAAGCTCTTTTATAATATCATCCCATTCTCCTATGCTTTGATTATTTGCTTCAAAATGCAGTTTGCCATAGTAAGGAGCATATTGAATATAAACATAATTCGGTTTTCCTGTATAATTATCCCACACTAAAAAGTTTCCACTTCTTCGTGCGGTAGGATAGCAGATAATGGGATTTGAAATCTTAGCATAGGTTCCGTCATATAGCTTCCAGGCAAATCTTATAAAAAAAGGATAGATAAAATAGTTATTCTGCTTCACTATATTGATTGCCTGTGCAGCAGTTCCCTTGATTGATGTTTGTAAATTATCATACTTGTCGGTATCTGTAGGTGTTTTGAGCTTGTCGTAAAACCAATCAGACCCATCGTAATTGATGGTTCCGTCACCATTAATCGAAAAATTTACACGATCTGCCTTATCTACAAAAGAGATGATGTTATTCTTTACAGTCTTTGGAAGCGCTTTATTGCTTACAGAAAACATAGGTCTGAATTTCGGCTCAGGAATATCCGTTCCTAAATCCTTGTATTTTTTGCCAATGTGCCTGATGTATCTCAATCCATTATCTGTAGCCAGCACCAGTGTATTTCCCACCGCTTGCGCATCCTTCACTTCTCCGTCACCCTCAAATGTACCTATCGCCGTTTTGAGGTCACTCATCTTGTAGCATCTGATGGTATATTTGTTTGTTCCGGGGTCTCTGTCATAGGTAATGATATTCTCGAAGTCTGCCATTTTATGGACAAACAAAATCGTGCCGCTCACAGTGCCGAAAGGCTCCATCTTCTGAATCGGGACCATTTCACCATTCCTATATATGATGTTTTGCGAATAGGCAAGCTCGCTATCCTCACTCAGCAAGTCACTCGGTACGTTCGTCATACCCTTGCTGAAACTCAAAGTCTTTCTATCCAAGTTTCTCTCCATAACTCAATATCTTTAAATTTTCGCAGCAGAGTGAACGCCGTCGCCACCGCTGCTTGTTCTTTCCTTTTGTTTCCATTTAGGCTTCTCCATATCGTTGGCGCTTACCCACAAACCGATGGCGGTACTCATCAGTACATCATCATGGTTGCCGTTGCCCACGATATTGCCAAGACTTCCATCATCATGCCGCTCGTAGATTCTCAGCTCATGATACATTTCCTTATCAGGCTCGTCCCAGAGCATATCATCCACAAACTGCTCCAGATTATCAATAACCCAACCCTTGGTCAGCTTGTTGGTCTGGAATCCATACTTGGCAAGCACATCATCGCTCACGTCCTCTGGGCTTGTGGTACGCTGATACAGATTATCGTAGTAATCGGCTATCTCGTTCAAAATACTTCCGAAGTGGTCGCCTTCCGTATTATTGTTTTTCTCACGGTCTGCCGTGTTGCTCTCGATTACCAGCAGCGCATCATCGTAGTAATGCGCCAATGCCGCAGCCATCCACGCCAGCTTGTCGTGTCTTACGTGTCCTCGCCATCTTGCCACCACCTTCGGCTTGCCCTTGATGGTAGGCAACATCCCGAATCTATCTATTACTGTCATGACGGTATAGTCGGAAGTCGAGGATTTACCGCCAATATCCACGCTCACCAAGTATCTGTTCTCCACTTTCAGACAGTTAGGTACTGCCCAGATCTTCAAGTCGCCATCACCATCCTGTCTGATGCTGATCTTCGATTTTTCGATGGAAGACTCATTTTTGTTGCCGTCAATGATGATGTCGGCGGTATAGATTGGCTCACGCTTGTACTTCTTCTGTAAATCATCAATAGAGTAGGGGTTGAAGACCAGATTACCAGAGTTTCGGAAGGCATCTTCCTCATCCACTGGCGCCTCGGTAGCACAGAAGGAATGAGTGGTAAACTTGTTGCGGAAGTTTCTGTACCACTCGATAGCCTGAAAGCAGGCTCCCTTCTCCCACATACGCCAAAAGAACTTTCCTGTTTCTCGGTAGCCCTTCGGGTTGGTACTCTTATTCTTGTTTTCCAAAAGCCATTTTGCAAAGGCTCGTTCACTCTTCACTTCCTCCATATCGTGCTCGATGAAGAAGCAAGGGATGAATAGGAAGGAATAGGCATCGTTGTTCTTCGGGTCCATCGCCAACTGGCATTTCTCATAGAAGAAGCCAGAGTTACCTTTGCCGGTACTCTCGAACACCTCCAAGTTATCCTCCTGATTTCTGATACCACCCGAGATAGAAGAAATCACGCCCTCAGGATCATGCTCTGGGGTCTTCTTCCAATAGGCAACCTCAGAATAGTGGGCACAGTGGAAGTTGCTACCACGCACGGAATCGAAGTTCTCGAAGGATGCCACGGTCAGCGTACTTCTTCTTATTGCCCTCATTCCGTCTGTTACCTGGAAATCATCAGGCGAGTTCTCGTAAGGAGAGAATTGAAGCTTGGCTCCCGGTCTTCCGATGGTCCAGCCTGGCTGATTCTCCAATGCCTTTCTATACATCGCCTTGATTTTCTTTGCTGTATTCTTCTGCTGGGCTAGCACGATGGCGTTCCATCCGTCCTTGCGAAAATCCTGTAGCCATTTGATGTAAAGCTGGGTGAGGGTAGAACCGCCCCACTGTCGGGCTTTCAGAATCACTACTCGGATAGCCCTGTGGCTTGTTCGCAAATCCTCAAAAATCTTCAAGAGCTTGCGCTGTGGATAGTTCAGCTTGAAAGGTATCATATCACCAGTTACCTTATCCTCAATCTTATCGGTAGCAAACAAGGCAAACTCGGGGTCTTCCCTGAATCTCACCTTCATAATCTCGAAGGTCAGCACCATCTTCAACTGCTTGGTGTAGTAACTCTTCTCGTTATACTCCTTGCCCCATACTTGGATGATGTACTTCTTCATGCTGCCCAACCGTTTCAGACCTATATATAATAAGGTACGCATACATTCTTTGGGAACCCACATCTTCGGAATTAAGAAGTCGGGCAGTTCGAGCAGTTCCCTGTGCTCGAAATCATAGCAGCCTTCACCCGTCCAAGGGTTGTAGGTTCCGTAAATCTCATCGTATCGCCGCTTGTTTTCGGCTACGAGTTCGTCAATATCTACTTCTCTAACTAATGCCATCGCCCAATTCCTTTATTTCCTCAAAATCTGCATCCTGTATCTGTGGCACCTGAGTCACGTCCAATCCATTGTTGTCTGTCTTGGTTCTTCCCAGTGCCGCCAACTGCTTGAAGTCTTCATCCAATCCATGGGTCACGCTCACCTCGCTCTGCTTTGGTATCATGTGCTTGGTCAGGTTGGCATAGATGGTAACGTATGTTTTCGGGTCGTATTCTGCCAACTGGTTCATGCACTCCTCAAACTTATCCTGATGTCGGGCTAGGAAGTCTCGGATAAATTCTTTCTGTGCGCTCTTGCTCACTGGCAGAATCTTCTTTGCCTTCTCACGCTTCTCCTGCATGATTTCCCTTACCGACTTAATATCATCAAACTCTCCCATAAGCTTCTCCTTCCTTTTTTATCCAAATGGTTTCAGTGTATGAACCAGCATTCCTGCTTTGCTTGCACTCGCCGCATCCAGTATTTCCAGTTCTTCATCGTTCATTTCTTCCTGCTTCGAGATGGTAAGCGGGTCTTTACTGGTAAGCGTAAGCAGGAAATATTCATAGAGAGCACCAGCCACGATGTAGCTGTGGATATGCTTCACCAGTTCGTCATACCGTGTGTCGTCCCAGTAGTCTGGCATGTTCAGCCAGATTTCCTTCTCATCCCATTCCTTCAGGGCATTGTCTCTTACCACTCCCTGCGGCTTCATCACGTAGGCAGAGAGGATTCCTTCTGCCTTTTTCAGGTACTTGTCAAACCAGCGGTAGAAGAGCGGTCTTTCCTTATCGTTCTCGCTGGTAGGGATGGTGTCTTCCTGATTCGTCTGATTGCCTCGTCTTGCCCTGCCCACCATGTTTGTAGCTGCATCAATGTCATACCAGAGTTGGTTGGCATAGATGAAGATGTGCTTGCTGTAGTACTTGTGTGCCGGACGAGGAGGCTTCGGAAGGAAAGGATTCGGCTCGGGCTTCCATCCTCTCTCACGGATAAAATGTGTTGGGTGTAATGCGTTGAACTCCATTCTATACCTCCTTTGCTACGGTTACTTCCACCTCTGTCTTCAGGTTGTCGCTGTGTCGGGAGAAGAGGGTAACGGTTGTCACACCGGTATTCCTTGGCTTCAGGGCGAAGGTATAAGGGTCTGGGCTGCGCTGAATCTCAACGATGCTAGGGTCGCTGCTTCTCGCCTCAATATCATCAATGGCGCCATCATCAATGGAGTAGGAGATATTCACGTCCTCTTCATCCACACCGAGTGTGATTGCACCGCCCGAACTGCTGCCATCCACCTTGGCGGTCAGTGTTTTGGTGTAAGGAATGGAGGGAACCACTGGACCGCTCAATACAAAGCATCGGCGGATATTCTGCTCATCAAAGCTGAGAGAAGACAGATAAGGCTCTGCCTGTTTCAGGTTGGTTGTCTTCAACCACCACTGGTAAATCATGTAGTCTTCCACATACTTGGCTACCAGTCTTGCCAATGTATCGGAAAGCGTACCGTTGCATCGTCTGGAAACATTGACAACAAACTCCACTACATCATCGGTCTTGCTTCCGTAGTAGATGATATTGTCACCCATGGTCTGGGCATTCGGTGCAAGATAATCTGCCAGGATAACCTTTGTTATCTCCAGGGCAGACTGGAAATCGTGGGTCAGCGTTCTTTCGTGTACTTCCTCATCGCCAGCCGCCTCGTTGAAACTCATCTTGATGGCTTTATCGTCTATGGCTCCATCAATCTTTGCCTTTAGATAGGTGGCTCTCTTCACCTCGTCAATCACCACCGACTTGATAATCTGAAATTTTAAAATCATAGCTTTAATCTTTTTAGTTCAAAATTACTTCTCCTGTCATATCCTCCATGGTCTTGCTGCCCGATGCCGGCGCATCCTTCTGGAAGATCAGCTTCAATGCAGAGTTCACATGATTCGTCATATCGTCTACATACTTCCTTGCAGAATCGGCATAGGTCATGGAGAGTACCGAATAGGCTACGTAATCTACCACATAGCTCTTGAAGAGGCTACAGAATGCGTTTGCCTTGCCCTCGCTCACTCTGTTTCGCTGATAGGTGAATACCACATCATCGGTGTTATCTGTGTAGCCAGCTATCAGTGGAGAAAAGTTGCCCACGAATGTTTCTGCCGCATCCTTCACATACTGCTTCAAGATGTCTTCCTCGGTCGATGATAGGGTAACGCCAGTAAAGAGGATGTTCCCCTGCTTGTCGGAAAGTCTTTTTCCGATGATGGAGAAATGCTTCTTTACCTTGCTCTTGATGTCGGCATACCCTATCGTTATTGTCTGTTCTGTTACTGCCATAACTTATGCTGTTTGATAATACTGATTGTTCATGCTCATAGCCTGAGCCACTGCGTTCTGGTCTGCACCCTGTACGATGCCGTTTTCTACCAGTCCGCCGCCCTGCTGCTGAGCCATAGCCTGTTGCTGCTGGTACATCTGTTCTAACTGTGCCTGCTGTTCCTGCACGCTGGCAAGAAGCTTGTCTGCAAATGGTTTGTTCACGTTCTGCAAGTACTGAATCAGATTGATTGCACCCATTTGCAGCAACTCCTTCAAGTCATCATTCTGTAAGGTGTTGTAGGCAGCAGATGCCGCTGCATTCTTGATGCTTATCTTGAAGTGAATGTCTCTTGCTGATAGCCTGTCGTAGCTGTAGGTGTTCAGACCGTCCTTGTTGAAAATCTTTCTTCCGTCCTCGTAGAACTGCTGGATAACTGAGCACTTTTTCATTGCCAGCTTCTCCGTAAAAATCTCCATATCGGATAGGATGGTGTAGAGCGAAGTGGTTGCGTTCTGGCTCTCTTGGGCATATCTTGCAGCCGATGTTCCTGCCGAAGGGGTCTTGCCCTGCAAGGCTCCGCTCACGTTGGTTACCTCTCTGATAAGGTTCAGCTCTATCTGCAAGAGTTCGTTGGTTCCGATATTTACCGCATTCGAAGTAATAATCTCTGGCTTCACGTTTGGCATTGTTCTCTTTGGTGTATAGAATATCCATCCATCGTATTCTATTGCCTCTTCCATGAACTGCTCTGGTGTCCTTCCGCCCAGTACGGTTGTAGGAATCATCTTGAATCCCTTGAAGCTACTTCTGATACTCATATCGTTCATCACAATCAGGCGGTTGATGTAGCGCTGCTGATCTATCACGTTGGTCATGAACGGATGAATCTCTCCGTTGATGAAAGGATAAAGCTTCATGGTGTATGGGTGACTCTTGAAATCGTAAGGAGATTCACCACGGCAAAGAACCGTACCGTCAGGAGCCATGAAGGTGTAGTACCAGTATTTATCTGAAAGATCTTCCGATGTAATATAGGCACGGTCTTCTTCCGGCACACCATATTCGTCATACTGCTTCTTTCGCTTCTCGTTCTCCTGAATCAGCTTGTTTATCATTGCCGTGTCTTCCAAATCCACACGGAACCAAGCATTGTTCATGTTCTTGGCAATAGGGTCGAAACATTGCAGTCTTGGTTTGGTTTCCGTAGTCCATACCTCAATCACTCTTACGTAGTGTCTTCCCTTGTTGGTATAATCGAAGCTGAGATTTTCCAAAGCCTTCTCTTCGTTAAACTCGTAGCCATAACTGCTATCATCTACATCATGAATGTCGAAGATACAGTTCAAGTCATTAACCGTCAATCCGTATTCCCTGCGGGCAAACTTCTGATACAAGTCTTCCTTGCTTACGTCATGCAGACAGCCTATCAGACAAACGTCATTGTGTCTTGGGTCACTTCCACATTCGAAGAACATGTGGTCAGGTTCCATTGCGTCCGTCCACGCATCAGGCATTTCCAGTTCTCGGTCTTCCCAGCTCTCCCTCACAAACATCTGACCGCCCTGCAGGTAGTCCTTGATGAGGTGATTCAGCAAATCCTGCATACCGGTGGTCTGCCAGTTGCACTGCATCGTAGCACTCATCATGTCGCTCAGTTGTCGGGAGTCATTATCTCTTGCGAAGCATACTGGTTCCGTACCCTGCTTGGCATAGAGTCCTGCGATGGATTCCAAGATGCTGATCATGATGTTGTTGCTCATAGGGGTCTGGTTGCGCCGCTCCATATAGGTGCGCTCCGTCATTTCCTCCCAGTAGCCATGATGATACACCCTGATGGTGTCGCTCCACTGGTCTCCGTTGCAGTACCTCATCGTTCTTGCTCGGGTCTCCCTCACGCCACTCAGATTGTTCCAGGCATTCTTGCATCGGGTCAGCAGCTCCCAGTCCTTTCCGTGCTCCTGCCGCTTCTTTCGAGCCTTCACGGAATCGTATCTGTTGCGCTGAGGCATCACCTTGCTAAGTGTTAATAATTTCGCCTTAACCATATTTGTTTACACATTATTAATTTATAGGCGCAAAAATAGTCTTAAATCCCTTTTTCTTTGCCGTGTTTCCGTGTGTTTGCCTATTGTCACGGAAACACGGAAATATAATTGCATTTTCTTTGCATCTTTGCGGCAACGTTTCAAACAGTTTAAGATATGACAAAGGAAGAATTAGAACAGATGAATGCAGGTGGAGAATCAGAACAGCAGATTCCTTCACCCGAACAGGCTGCGGAAGAGACTCCCCCGGTAGAGGAGCGCCCTAACCGTAAGGCTTTCTCCGACCGATTCAAGAAGCGCCATGCCGACATTGATTTCGAGGACAAGGAAGCTCGTTATGCGGCTATGAACGATGATGCTGATACACTCGGACGATACGAGGAGAGCGGAAAGGCGTTGTCTAAGGTGTTCGATAAGCACAAGTGGCTTGCTGCCTTGGCGATGGATATGGAGAAGAATCCGGAAGATAACCCATTCGATGCGATGGCTCGCTTGGGTATCGACATCAAGGCTCTGCTCGAAGACCCAGAGGGCGGCAAGAAGCTCGCCGAGATTCTTGCAAAACACAATGAGGAAGTTGCTGAGCAGAACGAAGCTACCGAAAGGGTTACGGAAAACATGCGCAAGTCTATCGAGCGCTTGGTTAAGCTCTACCCAGATGATGCACACGATATGTGGAAGCAGATTTACGAGATTCACGACAAGGTGGAGAGCGGTGACATTCCCGATGATGTTTGGAAGATGCTCCACAATGCCAACAACTACGATTCTGATATTTCCTCAGCCCGAGACGAGGCGGCTATGCAGGCAAGAAACGAGAAGATTCAGAATAAGGTCCGCTCTTCCGCAAACGAGGGTATTCCTCCTTCACTTTCTAGTTCGGGTGCTGGAAACGAGCCAGCTAAGAAGAAAACTAAGAAGAGAGCATCCAGCTTCTTTGATGATATTGGTTAACACAAGATTATTAATCCATAAATATAAGTATAAAATGAAGAAAGTAATTAATTATTTTTCTAATCGTCAGTTCATCTTTAAGATGATTCTGATGCTTCTTGCTGTTGTTACAGGTGGTGGTGTAATGGCTGTTGGTGATGATGTTGAACCTGACTTGAACGAGCCGGGTTCTAAGCCTGCAACAACCGAAGAGACTGCTGCCAATGAGCAGGTAGATAAGGATAAGAACGACATGCTTGCCCCTGGCGGTAAAACTGCTGGTCAGTCTTTGACTGGTACGCAGGCTTCTGCTACGCAGATGGACCGAGGTGGTCTTGAAGAGGAAGACTGGGACACGGGTGAAACCAAGTTCCGCCCATATCATACACCTCTCCTTTCTATCGTCAAGAAGTTTACCACAACTGTTCCTTGTACTGGTTACAAGAAGAAGCACGCACGCTATGGTGGCGAGACCTTGGACGGTGAGGTTACACAGCCTATTGCTACTGGTGCTTCCATCAAGCTTACCAAAACCAACTTCTCAGGCTCTTTGAAGCCATTCTACGAGGGTTCTACTGCTATCGTTCCTACCGTAGCTGGTTACAAGCGTGGCTCTACTACAGTTCGTGAAGGTCGTTTGGTTCTCTTTGTTACCAGCGCCAATAAGTCAGGTACTGAGGTTACCTTGCAGGCTGTCAATGGTAAGGCTAATGAGGAGGGTGCCGATTGCGAGTTCTTGGAAAACATGACTTGCCCGGACATTCCTGTTGGTACAGTTATTTTGGCAGCTTCTACAGCGCTCTCAGAGTCTCAGATGAAGGTTCCTGCTGAGAACTACCAGCCACGTTCTGCTGATGTTTATCTACAGAAGCGAGCATTCTCTATCGTCTTCACCGAGGACTTCGAGACCATGAAGAAGAAGATTCCTCATACCGTGAAGGATATGAAGGAAGATGCACTCAACAAGTACAAGATGCGTGCTGAGCGTTCTTATTGGATGGGTACCAAGGCTCGCATTCACTCTACCACCAATGACGGTGCTGATGAGTACACCTACTTCGCAGATGGCATCTTGAATCAGTTGACTAACCAGTATGGTATCGGTGAGGTTTACAAGTACGAGGATTTGACTGCTATCAGTATGTTGATGTTCACAGACTTCTCTGAGTCTGATCACATCTATATGTTCTGTGGCAAGAACGCAATCAAGCGCCTGATGAACATTGAGATTCCAAAGGGTCGCACAGAGGTTCTTTCTACCCACAAGGAAATCGACATTACCTTCTCTCGCTACGTTGATAACTACGGTACTATTGATTTCGTTTGGGATCAGACTCTTGACATGATGCACATGGAAGACTGCATGGTTGGTATGGACTTGAAGGGCGCTCGTCACTACGTGAAGGAGAAGGGCAAGGATAAGACCAACGACATGAGCAAGGATGGCTACGATCCACGTGAGGCTAAGCGATACATGCACATTGAGGCAGATTGTATTGCTCTTCGTGGCTACAACTCTATCCTGGTCGGTCCAGAGGCATTCATCACCAACCTTGGTGTTACTGGCATCGTGAACAGCATCATATCTCTGAAGACTCTCCCTGATACTGCTTCTAAGGGCATGAAGGTGGCTTTGACAGAGGATTACACCAAGGATGAGACAACCTACGAGAAGGGCAAGGTTTACGAGTACGATGGTACTAAGTGGAACTTGTATGCCGGCATGGACGTTGCTGCATAAGGCATCTTTTTCATCTTTAACATATAAATCACGCAGAGGGGCAGGAGTTAATAGCCCTGTCCCTTTGTTATTAAAATAGAAAATAATGATTAAGACATATAGATATAACGAGCTGTGTAATAATGTAAGCCTTACGATTTCCGGTGCTGGCGGTAATTCTATGCGCTACAACTTTACTCATGGCAACACTTATATGCGCAAATGCCCAGAGCTTACTCTTCGCAACAAATATGCGCAAGACCTTTTGGATAACCATGAATTGGTAAGGAGCGGAAAGGTTATTTGTATTCGTACAACTCTTGAAGAGTCGGATATTGTGCAGGAAGAGGCGCTTGTAAATGAGCCTGCAAAGAAGCCTTCGAAGAAAGCCAAGAAGGAAGAGGTAACCGGCATTCGCACAGCCGAAGAGGTTATCAATTACGTAAATAGCCGTTTTGACAAGGATTGCAGAACCCTTGATACTGCCATGAAGCATGCAGACAAGGCTGGTCTTGTTTTCCCTGATTACGGCAAGGAGTAACATATATAATAAGGTGAAATGAAGGTAGAAGACATCATAAAGGCAGTTCGTTGGTGCATAGACGAGGAATCCAACAACTTCTCATCAATCACAGATGAGAAGGACGATTTGTATATGGACAACATCATCAAGGCAAAAATTAACGATGCCCTGCATTGGATTGCCGTTACCGCATCATCCTCCGCTGCATTGGTAGATTCCAAGAAGATAGGTACTTCTTCCGCCACCCTCCAAGTGCAGGACTACGATTCTCAGAGAAACATCGGTGTAGTTACGATGGATGCCAATACCGAGGTAATCAATATCTCTCGCATTCGTGGCAATGGCTGGTACAAAGCGGTAGTGCCTATAGAAGATACCCAAGATGAGGCTGTCATGATGTTTGATGATACGGCAAAGGGAACCATCGACCGACCACAGGCGGCTATCATGCGTGAGAATCCTCTGAAAATCCTCTTGCAGCCCAAGCCTGCGGAAGCGGTCATTTCCTTTGTGGGTGTTCCGAAGAACGTAAGCACGTCCGATTCTACAGATGTGGCTATCCCAGACCGCTTGAAGAATGCCTTCATCTACTATCTCGCCTTCTTATTGCTTTCAGCCTACGATGATACCAAGGCTACGCAAATGTACACGATAGCCTTGCAGCAGCTAGGCGTTAGTCAAACATCAAAATAATGAAATCATGGAGTATGTATCTACGAATTATAGCGAAGAAGAACTTGCATGGGTTTCCCCCGAGATAACCTTGCAGCGTGACATCTACCTGATGATTACGCTAAAGCGCCCAGGAAAACTGGTAATCAGGCAGGATAGGGGTGATGGAAAGAAGCCGAGAGTTCCCATTCGTGCCCACAAGAACACCTGCGAGTTCAAGCTTCGCCTTCGGGTAATTCCTGAAACCATAAAGATTCAGATATTCACTTCATCAGAACCAAAAGAAATCAAATATGCCTACATTTAGAGAAGATCCGAAAATGGGCGGCTTGGTGCCATTAATGAAGACTGACGACATTAATGACCAAGCCGTCACCACAGATAAGATACGTGACGATTGCGTGAGTGGAAGAAAAATTCAAAAGGGGACTATAGAATTGTATCATCTGAGTGCTATGCTTGCTAGTATTCTGAAAGCTGCCATAGGGTTGCCTGAGGATTTGATTAATCAAATGAGTTTTCTCTACAAGAAAATCAATGAAATACAGCCCATATCTGAAGATGATATTGACAAGATTACAGAAGGAAGTTATGTTCCTGAGGAAGAAGAATCACCACCTCCTCCAGCTTCTCTTAATGAAAAAGTTGAAGTACTTGAGAAGAAGGTAAAGATCAATGAAAACGACAACTCTTACACCCGTCTGAAATTGGATTCCTTCATTGATTCTGATCTCACGACAGAGCAGGTTAACGAATTATTAAACAAATAACGGTATTATTTTTTATGGCAGAATATAATTATTTAGGAAAA
>NZ_QUCG01000069.1:0-18606 GCF_003473645.1 Prevotella sp. AM23-5
TTAAATTATAGTGTTGCGGAATTAAGGGTAACAATAATAAATTTTAAACCTATCAATATGAAGAGATTTATTTCTGCAGTATTACTTTCTGCTGCCGTGGCAATGCCAACAATGGCGCAGAAGCAGAAGACATTGGGTAATGGCTATCCATTCACTCAAGTACCTTTCACCAGTGTGAAGATTTCACAGAATACTTTCTGGGGTGCCCGCCTGAAGGCTGCCCGAGAGGTAACCGTGCCATTGGCTTTCAGCAAGTGCGAGAGCGAGCATCGTTACAAGAACTTCGAGATGGCTGCTTATACCTTGCAGCATCCTAACCACCCGGGCTTGGATACCAAGGAGTGGGATGTAAGCAAGTTCATGGGTTTCTCTTTCGATGATACCGATGTTTATAAGACCATCGAAGGTGCCAGCTACATCCTCCAGACTTATCCGAACAAGAAGTTGAAGGCTTACATCGACAGTGTGCTCGATGTAGTAGCTGCAGCCCAGGAGCCAGATGGCTATCTCTATACAGCCCGTACCATCAACCCAAAGCATCCACACGGATGGTCGGGAAATAAGCGTTGGGTCAAGGACGAGGATGCGAGCCACGAGCTTTACAACCTCGGTCACATGGTAGATGCAGCCTGTGCTCACTATCAGGCTACGGGTAGCACCAAGTTCCTGAACATCGCCAAGCGTTATGCCGATTGCGTGGTAAAGGAAGTGGGACCTAATCCAGAACAGGCTACCATCGTTCCGGGCCATCAGATTGCTGAGATGGCTTTGGCTCGTCTCTATACCTTGACCGGTGAGAAGAAGTATCTGGATGAGGCTAAGTATCTGCTCGATTATCGTGGCAAGACTCATATCCGCAACCCATATTCTCAAAGCCAGGCTCCTATCCTGGAGCAGAAGGAGGCTATAGGTCATGCTGTTCGTGCTGGATATATGTATGCCGGTATAGCAGATGTGGCTGCCCTGACCAAAGATTCTGCCTATATGAAGGTGATCGACCGCATTTTTGAAAACATCGTTGGCAAGAAATACTATCTTACAGGTGGTGTAGGTGCCCGCCATGCTGGTGAGGCATTTGGTGATAACTATGAGTTGCCAAACATGACTGCCTACAACGAGACCTGTGCAGCCATTTCTATGGTTTACCTCTTCGAACGCATGTTCCTGCTTCACGGCGAGAGCAAGTATATCGACTGTTTGGAGCGTAGTCTGTATAATGGTGTCATCTCGGGTATGAGTATGGATGGTGGCAGATTCTTCTATCCAAACCCATTGTCAAGCGATGGCAAGTATAAGTTTAATGCCGATGGCAACACCACCCGCCAGCCTTGGTTTGGATGTGCCTGCTGCCCAAGTAACTTGTGCCGTTTCATCCCTTCTGTTCCTGGCTATCTCTATGGCGTGAAGGACAATAATATCTATGTGAATCTCTTTGCCGGCAATACATCTACCATCAAGGTGAATGGCAAGGATGTAGTTCTGGAGGAGACTACCGAGTATCCTTGGAATGGCGATATCAAGATTGCTGTGAAGAAGAGCGGTGTAAAGAATGCCAACCTCCTGGTCCGTATTCCTGGATGGGTTCGCAATCAGGTGGTGCCTAGCGATCTTTATAAGTATAGCGATGCAGAGAAGCCAGCTTATAGCGTAACCGTAAACGGCAAGGCTGTAGAGGCTGACCTCGATGCCAACAAGGGTTATCTCCCAGTCAAGAACATCAAGAAGGGCGATGTCATCCGTATCCACTTCGATATGCCGGTTCGTACAGTAGTTGCTAATGGCAAGGTAGCAGATGATAAGGGTAAGGTTGCCGTAGAGCGTGGACCATTGGTATATTGCGCTGAGGCTGTGGATAATCAGAACGAGCCAGTGCTCCGTGCCGTTATGGCCAAGAAGCCTGCTTTCTCGCTGGTAGATAACTACGGCATCGAGAACACAGAGACCAAGGGTGCTCCAGCCTTCTCAGTAAAGGCTATCCAGACCTCTTCGCAGGTGCTCGACCAGGCTACTGACGGCACCGTTTCTGTCAAAAATCAGAAACTCACCCTGATTCCTTACTATGCCTGGAATCATCGTGGTGCCAACCAGATGAATGTCTGGTTCTATCAGAACTTGAATGTTTTGGATAAGTAATAAGCAGTTTTATAAAATAAGAAAGCCTGGCAACCGTCATAGCCAGGCTTTCTTGTTAATATAGGTTAATCCCATTAAGAAAAACACTTCTTTTCCGTTTATGTTGTAGTTTTGAACAAATAAAACAAAAGAGAGCAAATGACAGAGAATGAATTCATCCATATCGTTCCGCAGTTGCGGCAGATAGCCTTGCAGTGCAGTCTAGGTTATGGCGTTGGCAGCGAAGAGGCTGAGGACATCGCACAGGATGCGATACTCAAGCTCTGGGCCATCAAGGATGATATTCAGTCTGCTGCTCATGCCAAAGGTTCGATGGGTTGCATCGCCAAGCATCTTTGCTTCGACTTCTTTCGCAAGCGGAAGATGATTTCGATAGATGCCCAGCCTTTCGATAAGTCGCCTAGCCACTATGCGCCGCCCGATGTGGAAGTGGAAAACTCGGAGAACGAGCTGTGGCTGCAAAAACGCCTCAAGGCTCTGCCTTCCAACCAATATCAGGTGCTTTATCTGCGACAGGTAGAGAAGAAAAGCTCTGAGGAAATAGCACAAATCGTGGGCATCACCCCTGAATCTGTATCTGTCTTGCTTTCGAGGGCAAGAAAGCAGATGCTGCAGGAAATCAGAAAAAGATGTCGATAGCCCTTATATATAAATAGGTATAATCAATAAAGGAGGAAAAAATGATATGAACGAAAAAGATATACGTTTGTTGCTCAATCGGTTTATGGCTGGTGAGACTACTCTTGAAGAGGAGGCTCTGCTAGGGGAGTGGTTTCGTCAGCATCCCGATGTGAGCGATGACCTGAAGGAATACCAGCTGATGTTTGGATATTTCGATGAGGGGATGCCCCTCGACTATGAGGCAGAGAATCATGTAGAAGATGCTCATCCGAAGACTAAGGCACGAATGCGTCGCCTATGGTTGCCGATAGGTATGGCTGCATCCATCGCCCTGCTCTTTGTGATTGCCATTCCTCGGATAGGTCAACAGATAGGGCATCAGGCTGATTCGAAGATGGCTCAACTCGATGGAAGAACGACTCATGAGGATGTTGATTCTGCTGTTGTCCACGAGGAGAAATCGACAGATGCCAATCTTTCCATGCCTGAAAAGGTAAAAAAGTCGGGTGATTTCGTATCTCCCCAAACAAGGAAGCACAAGCAGAGGAAATATCGTCAGCATCTGTTTGCTCCTGCTCCTCCAAAGCTTTGGATAGCTCAGAATATTGCTACCGATTCTTTGTTGGCAGAGCCGGAAAAGCTTGCCGATGAGCATCTCTGTGAGATGGAGGCACAGCAGAACGAAATGTTCTTCAAACTCTATCTCGTCGATGCTCTTCAGACCCAGTCGCTCAATGCCGAAATTGCCAGTGCCTCGTTCGAAAGCGAGGAGAATGTGCATGATGAGGACTATGTGAGTGGTGACCAAGAGGTTTATTAACAAGAAACAATTAAAAAGAAGAAGAATATGAAAACAACTTTTAAATTAGCATTTGTGGCTTGCCTGATGATGCTCTCTTCGGCTTGCCATGCCCAGAAGTCTATACCGGCTATCGACCAGGCTTTTGATAAATTCGTTCAGGATTTGTCGCAAGACGACCTCGTTACTTCTTCCACGATGAATACCTATAATATAGGTATGATGAAGGGATTTGAGTTTGCCGTTCCTAGGAAGAAGCAGAAAATGGTGGATACCTTTCATAAGGCTTTGTTGAGTAATAGTCGCCTCGCTTATATCAGTTTTACCAAGAAAGCGGGTTCTGCCAGCATTGAGACGAATCGGGTGGGATATGGCAATAACAATTCCACGACCTACGAGTTTGGTACTCACAAGGATCGCAACTATAACCTGCAGTATATCCGTAACTGCAAGGATTCTACCATGCGTTATGTTTATGCCTTGGTATGGTATCCGGGAAAGGATGATATGGTATTGGGCAGTGTCTATAAGTTCTACTCCAAGGATCCGCAAGCTTATAAGGTGTCATTATCTTATAAGATGAATGCTGTTCAAGGTTTGGATTCTCTTGTTTCCCTAGGCAGCATCAGGTATAACAGGAATCTGGCTCGCAGTTATGACTTGGAGATGACTCCGCCAAAGGATGCGGCAGAGTTTATGGTGCAACTCAACACGCTCCGTGCTGCCTTTAAGAATGCCAATGACCAATACCCTTATTTGGGAGATCAGGTAACTCGACGTACCCTCCAGACGGGTGTAGCCAACAAGATTGTCAAGCTCTGTAAGGGCTATGGCAAGTTGCTGAATGCCGATGAGAAGAAATTCTGCGCCACTTCGCTGAATAAGATGAAGAAGGATACAGACGATGAATATCTGCAGAGCCTTCTGGAACTGACTGCTAATTCTTTGAGGAAGTAGTAAGTTCTGGAGATATACACTGAGGAAAATGTGAAACTCTCTCTCGTAAAATACCGCTTTAAAGCGATATTTTCTCTAAGATTATCTTTTTCTAGACTTCGGTCTTGTTATAATTTCGTAACTTTGTACGCAAAAAGTAAACGATATGACTAAGAAATTGATAATGATATTAGGCTTGGTGCTTTCATCCATACTGATGAAAGCCCAGGCTTTTTTTGTGCCTTTCCCGAAGGCTGGCGACAAGTATTGGCAGAAGTGAAATACCGGTTCGTGGAAACGAGGTAAGAATAAAGCCTTCTATCGTCAGATTGCCGTTGCAATCGATGATAGAAGGCTTCTTATTTAATAACTAAAAACTAATCCCATCCAGGATTCTGCTTCAAGGCACCCTGTGACAAGTCGATTTCCTTCAGAGGAATAGCCCACAGGTAATCGCGGTTAGGATTGAACTTGCGAGTCTCTATCAGAATTTTCTTTCCGTCAGGATCGATGCCATATACAGGCTTGGTAACATCCTTCTCCGTAGTTCTGTAGCTGCGGGTATCGAAGAGATGGATTCCCTCGAATGCCAGTTCCAGACGGCGCTCCAGGCGGATGGCATCGCGCATCTGATCCTTGCTGAGACCCTCTTCCAAGCCAGGAAGGTTCACACGCTTGCGAATCTGGTTCACTGCATTATAAACCTTGGCATCTGGAGCAGAAAGGTTCTCATTGCGAGCCTCGGCATAAGTGAGAAGCACCTCAGCATAGCGGATGTAGATGAAGTTGGTCCAGTCGTAATTCTGGATTCCATAGTTGTCTGGATTGATGTACTTGCGCATGCAGTATCCGGTACGGGTATGGCTGCCGTCACCCATATACTTATTGTTAAAGGTCATCGGACCGCAGGTGGTTCCTGGCCAGAAGATAGAGTAAGCCAATCGTGGATCGCGGTTCTCGAATGGCTTGGCTGGGTTGTAGAGTGGAGACTCTGCGATAGACTTGCCATCGGTACATGGATAAGCATCCACCATATCCTGTGTAGGTGACAATGCCTCCCAACCACCAAAGTCGCAAGGTGAGAAGAACAGACCAATCACGCTACCCTCGTTGCCATTCTTAGGATTCTCGACATACTCGCGGTCGAAGAGAATCTCGTTGCAGGTTTCTGCTACAGGCTGGAACAGGTCGCCGTAGTTAGGGTACAGACCAAACTTGCCGGTCTGCATCACCTGCTCAGCTGCAGATTCAGCCACATCGTACTTGTGGTTGTAGAAAGCCATACGGGCCTTCAGGGCGTAGCAAGCACCGACACTAGCCTTACCATGGTCGGCAGCAGTACGGATTTCTGGCAGATTAGGAGCCGCCTTATCCAGCAGCTTCACCACGTAATCGTAGGTCTCATCTGCAGAACTGCGGGCTGGCAACTTTTCATTCAACTGCAATGGATGATCCAGGATAGGCACGCCACCCATATACTTCCACAGGTTGTGGTAAGCGAAAGCCTCAAGGAACTGCACCTCGGCAGTAAGCTGCGCCTTTGCCTTCTCGTTCATGGAAACTTCTCCGATGTGCTCGTAGAAAATCTGGCAGCGGCGGATGGTCTCGTAAGCTGCCTGCCAGAGCTGCAGGAAGTGAGGGTTGCTCGATACGGCTGTACCAGCTGACAAGACTCCCTGCTCAGCACCTACGTGAACCGGGATGGCATTGTCTGTATAGCAGTCGGTCATGATAGTATGGTTCTCCGGTTCTATCAGATAGAGGTAGATACCTGTTGCATATTTGGTTGCATCATCCGCAGTCTTCCAGAAAGATACGTCAGACAGCTGGTCTTTTGGGTTTCTCTCCAGGAAGCTATCGTTGCAAGAACTCAATCCCAGACCGCAGGCAAGGATCAGTCCACTCAAAAAATGATATTTCATTTTCATAATCTACTCGTTTTTAAAAGGTTACATTAACTCCGAATGAATAATTTCTTGTAAGAGGATAGTAGTTACCTGATACTGCCTCTGGATCTACGCCGTCGAAGCTGGTGATGGTAAACAGGTTGTCGATACTACTGTATATTCTCAATCGGCTAATGCCATATTTAGATGTCAGCTGCTTAGGAAGGGTATAACCCACCTGCAGGTTTCTCAACTTGGCATAAGATGCATCCTGAACCCAGAAGCTGGAAGTTACTCGGTTCTGAGAATCCTTCATAGACAAGCGTGGGTAAGAGGCATTCGGATTAGGATTGCTCTCGGTCCAGCGGTCCATGTGAATCTCGTTCACCTTACCGCCATTGTAGAATGCATATCTGATTTCTGCCACTGGCATACCCTTTACGTCAGCTGCACCCTGGAGTAAGGCACTCATATCGAAGTCCTTGTACTGAACAGAGAAGTTCAGACCGAAGTTGATCTTTGGGAAGTAAGAACCCAATACCTTACGGTCGCGGCTATCTACTGTGCCGGAACCATCCAGGTCGCGATACTTCAAATCACCTGGCTTTGGAGTACCGGTAGCCTGAGGTACATGAGCCTTTACGTCGGCTTCATCCTTGAAGATGCCATCGCATACGTAGCCATAGTAAGCCCACAATGGGTCGCCTACCGACTGTCCTGGAGTGTCACCACCCTTCAGGTCGAGAATCTTGGTAGATACACGGCTGAAGTTAGCGCCTACATTGTAGGTCCAGTCGCCGATGCGGTTGTTATGACCTACCTGCACCTCGAAACCGGAGTTGCGAACCTTTCCGGCATTCTGCATAGGAGCGCCTACACCCAAGGTATAAGGGATAGGAAGCTTCAGGAGAATGTCGCGGGTTTCCTTATGGAAATAGTCGAAGCCGAAGGTGAGCTTATTGCCCAGGAAGGTGGCATCGATACCGATGTCATACTGGCTGGTCTTCTCCCAGGTCAGGTCTCGGTTGGCCATGGTGCTGGCGATGGAGATACCTGGATACAGGGTGTTGCCGAAGCTGTAGTCGTAGCCATACTCGTAGGTGGTCTGGTAAGGATAGTTAGAGCTTACGGTGTCCTGGTTACCCAGGAGACCCCATGAACCGCGGAGTTTCAGGTTATCTACCCAAGAAACATTAAACCAGGATTCCTCTGAGATTCTCCATCCTACAGAGAATGATGGGAAGGCACCGAAGCGCTTGTTCTTAGGGAAACGGGATGTTCCGTCATAGCGCAGGTTTGCCTCGAACAGGTAACGGTCATCGTATGAATAGTTCAAACGGCCGAATACGGAACGCAGAGAGTATTCTGTCTCTGTACCGTAAGTGGTCTGAGTGGTCACCTCACCGGCATTGATCTGGTCGAGTGTATTTGAGTTAGGCAGGTTCTTTCGTGAAGCCTGCAGGTAGCGCATCTGGTTGTAAATCTGAGAGTAACCCAGCAATGCGCCTACGGTATGCTTACCGAAGGTCTTGTTGTAGTCCAGGTATGCCTGGAGGTTCAGTTCCACCTTCTTGGCGTCATACTCTGTCAGCTGGTTCTGGGTAGTCTTGACAGGAGTATCTGAATCTGCTGTGTAGAAACTCTGGGTATATAAATGGGTAGGATTGTCCAGGAGGTTGAATGTGGTGGCAGCAATACCACGCAACTTCAAGCCGTCGATGATGTCGAGATCCATTCCCAGGCTACCCTGGAAGTTGTTGTTGATCTGCTTGCTGGTTCCGCCGTTTCGGGCAGAAGCCACAGAGTTATGCTCGTTCTTGAACAGGGCATAGTTGCCGTTCTTGAACTGGATAGGAGTAACCGGAGTCTCGCGGAATGCGTAGTGCATCAGGTTGTCGATGCCTTCTGCTGGAGCAGTCATCACGCTGCGATATACTGCCATGTTGGTAGTAACCTTCAGGCGCTTGTTGATGTAAGCCTCCAGGTTGGCACGTACATTGAACTTGTTGTAGTTGGTATTCTCTATCAAACCGTCCTTGTCGTGGTAGTTGAAAGCCAGAGAGTAGGTAATCTTGTCGCTACCGCCCTTGATGCTCAGGTGATGGTTGTGGAAGAGTCCGTTCTCGCTCAGTAAGGTACCCAACCAGTCGGAGTTGGCATAATGATCCGGGTCAGAACCATCCTTGAATTTCTTCAGGGCATCCTGACTGTAAGGCTCGTTCAATCCGTCGTTTCTGTATGCTTCATTCATCAGGGTTGCATAGTCGTATGAATCAAGGAACTTAGGCATTCGGGTTGCACTCTGCCAACCTACGTATCCGTCGTAGGAAACGATGGCGCGGCCACGTGAACCCTTCTTGGTGGTAATCAGAATCACACCATTTGCCGCACGCACACCATAGATGGCAGAAGCCGCAGCATCCTTCAGGATAGAGATGTTCTCGATATCGTTAGGATCCACGCTGCTCATGGTAGATTCCACACCGTCGATGACAACCATTGCACTGGCGTTACCCATGGTTCCGAGACCACGGACACGCAGCAGACCGCTGTCAGCACCCGGCTGACCGCTGTTCTGGATAACGGTTACACCCGGCATCTGACCAGCCAGCATGTTGGTTACGTTGGCGCTGGTACGGTTGACCAGCTTATCTGATGAAATGGTGGCAATGGCACCTGTGAGGTTTACTTTCTTCTGGGTACCATAACCTACAACTACGATTTCTTCGATAGCTTCGGTATCTTCCTTCAATTCGATGTTGTACTCATTAGTAGAGCCTACGGTTACGAGGATATCTTTGAAACCGATATAGGAAATTTTGAGTTTTACACCCGGACGTGCATTCAGAGTGAAATGACCGTCCAAATCGGTGATGGCAGCATTGGTTGTACCCACTTCGAGCACGGTTGCACCAATTACAGGCGCACCATGGCTATCGGTTATGGTACCCGAAATCTGCTTGCCTTTCTGCTGGGTAGCCAGTTCAGTTGCAGTAGATGCATTTGAAGGCATAGGAAAAGCGATTCCACCCAAAAAGAACATACACGCACACAGAGAATAGCTTCTGAGAAGCCTTAAATTCTCCTTCTGTTTTTTCTTCTCGTTCTTCATATCATAAAGTTTAGAGATTTTAGAGCCCCTTTTTATTAGGACTGCAAAATTGTTATATTATTGATAGGTAAAATTTGAACCAGTGAGGGCTGATCATACCAAGTCGTTTAGAGATGTAGGTCTGTCCTTCGTGGTTTTTAATTTTGTTTAAGTGGGGGCAAATATACACAAAACTTTCGTTCTTTTCGCATATTTTTGTAGAAAAAGTCTTTGAATAGGCTATATTTAACGTTTGGTAACATTGAAGTGTCAAGGAAACCCACTTCTGGCAGATAAGCTTGCAGCTATTATCCGTAAAATGAATAAACTATTCGTATTTATAGTGTTGTGTGATGATGTCTTGTCGGTGCACAGGATACCTATATATATATAAGGTGGAATCCGAAGCATTTGAGCGACAGTCGTCACCTCTGGGTGCCTATTTCTTGGGAAAATGGTGCTCCAGTGTTGAAAAAATGATAAAAAACACGGTCGCTCTGCTCGTTTCTTAATTATTTTAATTACATTTGCAGCTTGAAATGATAATACTGCAATCATCGTTTAACAGAATTCAACAAACAAACAAAATTGCAACTATCTATGATTCATATATATAAGAGTATCATGATTACCCTTCTTCTGGCTTTGGTTCCGTTCATGGGAATCAGCGCAGCAAAGAAGAAGGCGCAACAGCAGAGCGACCGCCAATATTGGTGCTCGCTTGCCTATAAGATGGCTCAGCCTGTGCTGGAGAATATGGCTAAGGGAGAGCTGCAGAAGAACATGCTATCGGTTTCTGCGGAAACAGCCGTTCAGGAAGACGGCAAGGTGGGCTATGTTCAGCCAATCGGCGAAAGAGCCATCCCGGGACAGACCGTAGATGCCAATTCCCAGGCAAACTTCGGTGTGGGAGCGATGCTTCTCACTGCTTGTGAATATGATAAATATCTAAACACAAAACTATAATAGTAATGAATAAAAGACTGTTCGTAACATTGAGTATGGCAGGATTGGCAATGGTGGCCTTTGGTGCAAGAAAACCGAAGGCTGCCATTAAGTCGTCTGTAAAGACGGTAGCCATCCAGCAGCCAACTTTCACAGAGTGGCACGACCTCCAAGTGAATGAAATCAATCGTTTGCCTCTGCACACAATGCACTTCGCTTACGATCCTAACGACTTCCCTGGAACAGGTGCTGAGTATCTTGACAAGAAGAAGAGTATGAACTACCTGTCGCTTGAGGGCACATGGAAGTTCCACTGGGTAGCCAATGCAGATGAGCGCCCTACGGATTTCTACAAGACTGACCTTGATGACTCAAAATGGAACAACATCCAGATGCCAGGCAACTGGGAGATGTTGGGCTATGGCCAGCCTGAGTATGTAAACGTGGGCTTCGCATGGCGTGGCCACTTCGACCAGCAGCCACCAGCTGTTCCTACCAAGGACAACCACGTAGGTTCCTATCGCCGTGAAATCAATATCCCAGCCAACTGGGATGGCAAGCGCGTCATCGCTCACTTCGGTAGTGTAACATCCAACATCTATCTCTATGTCAACGGAAAGTTTGCCGGTTATGCAGAGGATAGCAAGGTTGCCGCTGAGTTTGATATCACTCCATTCCTGAAGAAGGGCAAGAACCTCATCGCCTTCCAGACATTCCGCTGGTGTGACGGTTCATGGTGTGAGGATCAGGACTTCTGGCGTCTGAGCGGTCCGGCACGTGAGAACTATCTCTATGCCCGCTCTAAGGATCATCGCCTGCTCGATGTGCGTGTAGAGACTGAGCTGAAGAACAACTATAAGGATGGTTTCCTCAACATCACAGCCAAGGTGCAGGGCAATACCCTGGCATACTTCGGTCTTTACGACCCAGATGGCAAGGAGGTAATCGTTACAGGTACCGATAATGTAAGGAATGGTGTGGCTAAGTATCAGCTCCGTGTGAAGAATGTTCGCAAGTGGAGTGCTGAGACACCTAACCTCTATACCCTCGTTGTATCTCCTATCCAGAATGGCGGTATGTACTTGCCATACGAGATTGTACAGGTAAAGGTAGGTTTCCGCAAGGTGGAGATCAAGAACAAGCAGTTCCTGGTCAATGGCCAGCCTGTTCTCCTGAAGGGTGCCAACCGTCATGAGATTGATCCTGATGAGGGCTACAACTTAAGTGAGCAGCGTATGATTCAGGACATCATGATGATGAAGCGCATGAACATCAATGCCGTTCGTACCTGCCACTATCCAGACGATCCTCGCTGGTATGATCTCTGCGACAAGTACGGATTGTATGTTGTGGCTGAGGCTAACCAGGAGAGCCATGGTTTCCAGTATGGCGACGATGCGGCTGCCAAGAAGCCTGAGTTTGCCAAGCAGATCATGGAGCGCAACCAGCACAATGTGTCTATGTTCTACAACCATCCTTCCATCGTAACATGGAGCATGGGTAACGAGACCGTGATGGGCGACAACTTCCTGCAGGCTTACAAGTGGATCAAGAGCCAGGACAAGACCCGCCCTGTTCAGTACGAGCAGGCTCGCCGTGGCGAGGGTACAGATATCTTCTGCCCTATGTACTATCCTGTTGCTGCTTCCGAGAAGTATGCCAAGGATCCAAATAGTCCGATGCCACTCATCCAGTGTGAGTACAACCACACCATGGGTAACTCTGGCGGTAACCTGAGCGATTACTGGGATCTGATCCGCAAGTATCCTATCCTCCAGGGTGGTTTCGACTGGGATTTCGTAGATCAGGCATTGCACCGCAATATCGTGAAGCCTATGAGCATCCTGCCTTACAAGATGAACAATGAGGAGCTTCGCAAGATAGAATATTGCTACGGTGGTGATTACAACAAGTATGATCCTAGCGACAATAACTTCAACTGTAATGGTATCATCGGTCCAGACCGTCAGATGAACCCTCATGCTTACGAGGTGGCTTATCAGTACCAGAACATCTGGGCCAAGATGGTGAATGCCGAGACTGGCGAGGTAAGCGTACACAATGAGAACTTCTTCCGCGACCTGAGCAACTATGCCCTGGCATGGAGCCTCGAAGAGGATGGCGTAGAGACTCAGAATGGTACCATCGCCGACCTTGATGTTCCTGCACAGCAGACCAAGAACTTCACCATCCCTTACGACAAGAGCAAGATCAAGGGCAAGGAGGTATTCCTCAACATCGACTTCCGTCTGAAGGAGGCTGAACCATTGCTCACAGCCGGTCAGGTGATGGCTTATGCCCAGCTGCCGGTAGTTACCAAGCAGGCTTGCTCTGGCGACTGCAGCAAGATGCTGGCTCAGGGACATGGCAAGAAGAAGATGAAGCTTGCTGCCAAGAAGAACAATGTGGTAGCTGTTACCACACCTAACCTCACCTTCAAGATCGACCGTTCTACCGGTCTTATCTCTGAGTATGCTTACAATGGCAAGTCATTGCTCGGCGAGGGTGGTACCCTGAAGCCAAACTTCTGGCGTGCTCCTACCGACAACGATATGGGTGCAGGCCTTCAGAAGAAGTTCCAGGCTTGGAAGAACCCTCAGATGAACCTGAAGAACATCGACGTGAAGAAGGATAAGAAGACCAACTCTGTAACGATCCTCACATCATTCGATATGCCGGAGGTTCAGGGTCAGATGGATATCACCTACGTAGTATTCGCCAATACAGGTGCCGTGAAGGTAACAGAAGACTTCAAGGCTACAGAGGGTGCTAAGGTAAGCGATATGTTCCGTTTCGGTATGTTGATGCAGATGCCATACACCATGGAGAAGAGCAACTACTACGGTCGTGGTCCTATCGAGAACTACTCAGACCGCAAGGACTGCATGCGCATCGGTGTTTACACAGATGATGCCGACAACCAGTACTTCCCATACATCCGTCCACAGGAGAGTGGTACCAAGAGCGATATCCGCTGGTGGAAGCAGACCGATGCTACCGGTATGGGCTTGCAGGTGAAGAGCTGCACTCCATTCTATGCCAGCGCTATCCACTTCGATACCGAGGAGCTCGACGATGGCGACGACAAGGAGCAGCGACACAGCTTCGACCTGAAGAAGTCTAAGTTCACCAACCTCTTCCTCGATTCTGCCCACATGGGTGTAGGCGGCGAGAACTCTTGGGGTGCTTGGCCTTTGGAGAAGTATCGTGTACATTATGGCAACAAGACCTTCACATTTACCCTCATTCCACAGGGTAAATAGTAGAAAAACAGCGATTTGAGCGAAAATCCAATATATTATATCAGAAAATCCACCTCATTTGGGGTGGATTTTTTGTATCTTTGCATCGGCATTCTGATACGTTATGCGTATTATCCATAGGAATATAAACAAACCTACAAAACAACAATAACAGAGCAATATGAGAAAAGCTAAAATTTTCGCAGCAATGCTGATGGCGATGTCTTCGCTCGGAGCTTTCGCACAGCATCAGTTTATGGTTCAGGCAAACAAGCCTGGAGTAGAAATCCAGCCTACCATGTATGGTATCTTCTTCGAGGATATCAACTTCGGTGCCGATGGCGGTCTCTATGCAGAGATGGTGGAAAACCGCTCTTTCGAGTTCCCACAGCGCCTGATGGGATGGAATACATTCGGTAACGTAACCCTCAGCGACGTGAAGCCAGCCTTCGACCGCAACCCTCATTATGTAACTCTCGAGAGTGCCGGTGCGCGTGAGAAGCAGACCGGTTTGGAGAACCGCGGTTTCTTCGGTATGGGCTTGAAGAAGGATATGAAGTACGATTTCACCGTTTATGGCCGTCTTCATCTCATCGATGGCAAGCAGGGCAAGATCCGTGTGGAGCTGGTCAATTCCAAGAATGATGTCATTGCCAAGCAGGTCATCAACATCACCAACAACAAGTGGCAGAAGCTTACAGCTACCCTGACCTCTCCTCAGACCGATGCCAAGGGATTGATGCGTGTATATCTGGAGAAAGGTTCCGAGAGCGTAGATCTCGACCACATCTCTCTCTTCCCAGAAGACAACTGGAATGGTCTCCGTGCCGATCTCGTACAGGATCTTGCCGACCTGAAGCCAGGCATCTTCCGTTTCCCTGGTGGATGTATCGTAGAGGGAACCGACCTTGATACCCGTTATGAGTGGAAGAACTCTGTGGGTGCTCCTGAGAACCGTCCTCTGAACGAGAACCGCTGGAGAGATACCTTCCCACATCGCCTTTTCCCTAACTACTATCAGTCTTTGGGCTTGGGCTTCTACGAGTACTTCCTCCTTTCTGAGAAGATTGGTGCTGAGCCTTTGCCAATTCTCTCTGTAGGTCTGGCTTGCCAGTATCAGAACGATGATAAGGATCCTAATGCGCATGTAGCAGTCAAGGATCTCCAGAGCTATATCGATGATGCACTCGACCTCATCGAGTTTGCCAATGGTCCTGTTACCTCTAAGTGGGGTAAGCTCCGTGCCGATATGGGTCATCCAGCTCCATTCAACCTGAAGCAGATTGGTATCGGTAACGAGCAGTGGGGACCTATGTACCCTGAGCGTCTGCAGAAGTTCATGGAGCAGATTCATGCCAAGTATCCGAAGATCAAGATCTGCGGTTCATCTGGTCCATCTGCTGATGGCAAGGATTTCGACTATGGTTGGGAGCAGATGCGCAAGTTGGGCGTAGATATGGTAGATGAGCATTACTACAAGAGCCCGGAGTGGTTCCGCAGCAATGCCAGCCGTTACGACAAGTACGACCGCAAGGGTCCTAAGGTATTTGCCGGCGAGTATGCAGCCCATGCTGAGCACGATCCTAACTCTTGGGAGGCTGCGCTTTCAGAGGCTGCCTTCATGACAGGTCTCGAGCGCAATGCCGATGTGGTTTATCAGGCTACCTATGCTCCTCTCTTCGCTCACGTTGAGGGATGGCAGTGGCGTCCGGACCTCATCTGGTTTGATAATCTCAGCTCAGTGCGTTCTGCCAACTACTATGTTCAGCAGCTCTACGGCGAGAACAAGGGTACCAATGTCTTGAAGCTTACCGAGAACGGCAAGGCTGTAGCAGGCGAGAATGGTCTCTATGCCACCGCTTGTTTCGACAAGGCTACCAAGAGCTACATCGTGAAGATTGCCAATACCTCTAACGAGGAGAAGGAAATCAACGTCACCTTCAATGGCATCAAGAAGTTGAACCCTGGCAAGATGACTGTTCTTCATGCTGATGATATCCAGGCAGAGAACAAGATTGACAACAAGAACGTGGTTGTTCCTGTTGTATCTGATGCTCAGGCTAACGGCAACGTCTTGAATGTGAAGATGAAGGCGAACAGCTTTGTAGTATATAGATTTTAAGTTTTAGTTTAAAAGTTTATGTAGTGTATAACCATTTAAGGTAGAAAAATGGCGAATCCCTTGCAGCAGCAATGTTGCAAGGGATTTTTTTGTATCCGATGTTCACCGTGTGGGCAATGCGTGTTCGTCACTTGTCCATTTTCTGCAAATAATTAACGGATTGTTCTCTTAAAATATCTAATAGTTTCCTTTATTTCATTCTTTTTTATTAATTTTGTGAACGAAAATAATAAAAAATATATGATAAAGGTCAAATTATATATATTGAGTGTTTTGTTGCTGCTGGTTTCATGTACTGGAAATAAAGTCATAGATGAGCAGATAACTAGAGCAGATAGTCTGATGGAAACCAATTCAGATTCTGCTTTAGTAGCTTTAGGCATGCTTGATAGCCTAAGAAAGAACAATCCCAAGATGAGTAAAGCTCAACAGATGCGTTTTGATGTTTGCATGTTCTGATAGGAGAATGCAAGAAATAGAGTTCAATATGTTGGACAACTGCTTTAGATGTATGTTAAATTCAAAATATAAAAAAATATGAGAAAGTTATTTTTGTTATGCTTGATAATGCTTGTATCTGTCACTGCTATGGCGGAAAGCTATTCTGGTAAAATAATTTCTGGCAATAAACTGCAAGGACTGGCTGATGCAACAATTCAGCTTTTCAATAACAATGTGTTTGTTGGTGGATGCAAGTCTAAAACTGATGGCTCCTTTAGTGTGAATACTTCCCAAAAGGCAACAAGAATTTCTGTCAGCTATGTGGGACTTGAGTCTTATACCAGAAAGGATAGTCTCGGACTTCCTGAGAACTTGGGTGTAATTGCATTGTCTACTCATAATGTTGGCTTAAAGGAAGTTACTGTCATGGGAACTTTAAAGCAAGAGACCTATAACAAGGACATTTACCTTATCACCGACTCTATGCGCAAAGGCACGGCAAGCAGCGGACAGCTGTTGGAGAAAATACCAGGCTTTTTGCGTGATTGGGAAAATGACAAGTTGCGTGTGAATGGAGAAGAGGATATTGTACTTTTGGTAAATGACGTGGAAAAATCCTCAGATTATGCTATGCGCATAAATCCTAAGCGTGTCAAAAAAGTGGAAATCACTTACAATCCTACAGGAAAGTATGAGGGAAGGAGAATGTTGCTGAACTTATCCTTGTTTGATGATTATATTGGCTGGGATTTTGTGCCTTATACGAATTTGCAATATGGCAAAAACAATATGAATCAGGAAACCATAGGGGGATCTTATACATATAGTGTGAATAAATTGTCATTTAATATAACTTCGGCTTTTTCGAATGTTGTCAATAAGGAAAGTGATTCCTTCACTCGTATGTATGCGGATAATTATGAGAGAAGTTCTCAAGAATTCGATTCTGATATGCCAAATAAAATCGGCAAAAAACTGGGGTATGACATATCTCTTGGAGCAGAATATCAATTGGCTAAGGGGCATAGTCTTTCTTTTCAGACCAAAGGAACTTTTAATCAGTCCTTGGATTCTACCATGTACTTTATTACGGAGAAGGACAATGGGAGTGTGTCTCAATATGAACAATTGAACAGAGATAAATATTATTCCAACGACTATAATGTGGGATTGTTCTACCGTGGAAGTTTTGGAAAATTATATGTCAGCAGTGATTTGACTTACGACTATTATAATGTTAGGGAGAAAAGAACTTATTGGAGTAATTCCAACTTGAGTGAAACCCCAACGTTGGGTAATAAAAATTATGTGTTTTATGATCTGAGTATAAGTAGACCATTATCCAAACACTTCGATTTTTATGCAGACTATAACTTAGCGTGGAGAAAATATAATGATACGGATAGAAATACAGACGAATTAAAATATTGGTCTAAGAATATTCGCCATTTTATGTTAGCGATGCTTACTTGGCATCCAGTGGGTAGCTTTTATGTTAGCGGTGGTGCTCTTTGGCTTGGTAATTCTGATGATAATAACGTCGGACATATAGCTAACTATTCCTGGAGTCCTATGGGACGTTTGTTCTACAAGCCTTGGCGTATCGTAACTATCAGGAGCAATTTCCACATTTCAGCAATGTATCCTAATTTGGATCAATTAACTGCTACGGAATACCAAATAGATTCAAAGATGATTCATGGTGGAAATCCACTGTTGAAATCTTCAAGATTGATTTACTTGGATGCGACCATGAGTATAGATAAACTGTTTAACATAATATTTGTAAACTTTTATAACAAAGACATGAATGAGTCGCTTTATTATTCATTGTTACCAACAGGTATGGTGAAAGAAAGTTATAAAAATGCAGATTGGCATCGAATGATGTTCATATTGTCAGGGGATTACAAACTTTTCAAAGATTGTAATCTTGGTGTAAACCTTTCTTATTTCCATGATGTTGCATCTGTAGAGGAAGGTATCAAGAGAAAAGGTGATATTTGGAAGATGTATATGCAAGCCAGGTATAAAATTAGCCCTTTGAAATTGAATGTGCAAGCATCTTACGATTTGAATTATGCTACAACCCCTACTTTGCAAGGTAAGTATACGAAGCAGCTTGGATATGCTAAAATAGTATTGAATAGATTGTTTTCAAATGGTAAAATTGAGGGGACTCTGACTGCAACTATGCTAGCCACCATAGGAAAACGCAAGATTGGCTATGACTATCATTTGCCCTATTTTATAAATGTGACAAATTCTTCTAGAAATAGTACTTACGGTCCATACGTGGTATTGGGAGTTAAAATGTTCTTGCATGGCGGTAAGCAAGTGAGAATGAGACAAAATTCTTTCAATCCTTAATTCCGCAACACTATAATTTA